>ONJE01000264.1 GCA_900318045.1 uncultured Eubacteriales bacterium | reverse complement strand
AAGATCATCGGCGTAAACAACCGCAATTTGAAGGACTTCACCGTGGACACCGGCAACAGCCGCCGCCTGCGGGCCATGATCCCGCGGAATATATTGTTCGTGTCCGAGAGTGGCGTGAAGGATGCCGCCGACGTTCAGGCAGCGCGGGCGATGGGCGCGGACGCGGTGCTGGTGGGCGAGGCGCTGATGCGCGCGACAGACAAGCGGGCGAAGCTGGCGGAATTGCGGGGTGGATTATGACGAAGATCAAGCTGTGCGGGCTGATGCGGCCCTGCGACATCGAGTGGGCCAATGCCCTGATGCCAGATTATATCGGCTTCGTGTTCGCCCGGAAAAGCAAGCGCTGTGTCTCGCCAGAAACAGCGAAAGTCCTGCAGGAACGGCTGAATCCCGACATTGTCGCCGTAGGGGTATTCGTGAACGAGGCACCGGAGGCCGTGGCGGCGCTGCTTAACGATGGGATCATCGACGTCGCCCAGCTCCACGGCGGCGAGGATGAGGATTATATCAAAACCCTGCGGAAGCTGACGGACATGCCCCTGATCCAGGCATTCCGCATAGAAAACGCCGCCGACCTCGACCGGGCTCGACAGAGTACCGCCGACCACGTCCTTCTGGACAACGGCGCGGGCGGCACGGGCACGGCCTTTGACTGGGCGCTTTTGAAGGACTTTGACCGGCCCTGTTTCCTGGCGGGAGGGCTTTCCCCGGAGAACGTGGCACAGGCTGTCAGAGCCGTCCATCCCTTCGCTGTGGATGTTTCCAGCGGCATTGAGACGGACGGCGTGAAGGACTATAAAAAGATGACCGCGTTTGTAAATGCGGTGAGACATGAGGAGTGATAGCGCATGACCAATCCCAACGGGCGCTTTGGCGTCCACGGCGGACAGTACATCCCGGAGACGCTGATGAACGCCGTGATCGAGCTGGAGGCCGCGTACAACGCGGCCAAGGCCGACCCGACCTTTCAGGCGGAGCTGACCGAGCTGTTCAACGAATACGCGGGCAGGCCCAGCCGGCTCTACTTCGCCAAACGCATGACCGCCGATCTGGGCGGGGCGAAGATCTACCTGAAGCGCGAGGACCTGAACCACACCGGCGCGCACAAGATCAACAACGTGCTGGGGCAGGCGCTGCTGGCAAAGCGCATGGGCAAGACCCGGCTGATCGCCGAGACCGGCGCGGGCCAGCACGGCGTGGCCACCGCCACCGCCGCGGCGCTGATGGGCATGGAATGCGTGGTGTACATGGGCGTGGAGGATACCATCCGCCAGGCGCTGAACGTGTACCGCATGCGGCTGTTGGGGGCCGAGGTCATCCCCGTGGAGACCGGCACCGGCACGCTGAAGGACGCCGTTTCCGCCGCCATGCGGGAGTGGACGAACCGCATCACCGACACCCACTACTGCCTGGGCAGCGTCATGGGGCCGCACCCGTTTCCGACCATCGTGCGGGACTTCCAGGCGGTGATTTCGCAGGAGATTAAGTCTCAGCTCATGGAGAAGGAGGGCCGTTTGCCAGACGCGGTGCTGGCCTGCGTGGGCGGTGGCAGCAACGCCATCGGCGCGTTCTATCACTTTATAGAGGATAAGTCCGTTCGCCTCATCGGCTGCGAGGCCGCGGGGCGAGGCGTGGACACCTTTGAAACGGCGGCCACCATCGCCACCGGCAGGCTGGGCATCTTTCACGGCATGAAGAGCTACTTCTGCCAGGACGAATACGGCCAGATCGCGCCAGTGTATTCCATCTCGGCGGGGCTGGACTACCCCGGCATCGGCCCGGAGCACGCCTGGCTGCACGACACCGGGCGGGCGGAATACGTGCCCGTCACCGACGACGAGGCCGTGAACGCCTTCGAGTACCTGTCCCGGATGGAGGGCATCATCCCCGCCATCGAATCGGCCCACGCTGTGGCCCACGCCATGAAACTGGCCCCGACGATGAGCAGGGATCAGATCATGGTCATCAACATCTCCGGCCGAGGCGACAAGGACTGCGCCGCCATCGCCCGCTACAGGGGGGAAAACATCAGTGAGTAATATCAAAAGAGCCTTTGACCACGGCAAGGCGTTCATCGCCTTCATCACCTGCGGCGACCCGGACCTTGCCACCACGGCGGCCTGCGTGCGCGAGGCGGTGAGGGGCGGCGCGGACCTCATCGAGCTGGGCATCCCCTTCTCCGATCCCACCGCCGAAGGCCCGGTGATCCAGGCGGCCAACGAGCGGGCGATCAAGGACGGCGTGACCACTGACGGAATCTTTCAACTGGTACAGGAATTGCGAAAAGACGTGACGGTGCCCATGGTGTTCATGACCTACGCCAATGTGGTCTATTCCTACGGCATCAAGCGCTTCTTCGAACGCTGCGTGGAAACGGGCATCGACGGCATGATATTGCCCGACGTGCCTTATGAGGAGAAGGAGGAGTTCGCCCCGGCCTGCCGTGCGCATGGCCTGAGCTTCATCAGCTTGATCGCCCCGACCAGCGAACACCGCGTCGCCATGATCGCGAAGGAGGCCGAGGGCTTCCTGTACATCGTGTCGTCCATGGGCGTCACCGGCGTGCGCAGCGAGATCACCACCGACATCGGCGGCATGGTGAAGCTGGTGCGGGAGAACACGTCCATCCCCTGCGCCGTGGGCTTCGGCATCTCCACCCCTGCGCAGGCGAAGCAGATGGCCGACCTGTCCGACGGAGCCATCGTGGGCAGCGCCATCGTGCGGCTGATCGCCGAGCATGGAAAGAATGCCCCGAAACATGTGTATGAATACGTCAAATCGATGAAAGAAGGTATGCGCACGTGATACGGCAGTTATCCATATTTGCGGAAAACAAAAAGGGCGCCATGCACCGGGTGACCCAGGTGCTGGCGGAAGCCGGCATCAACATGAACACGCTGGTCACAAACGACAGCGCGGAATTTGGCATCATCCGCATGCTGGTGAGCGACACCGACGCGGCGCTTCAGTGTATGCAGACGGCGGGGTACCTGTGCCATGTGGACACCGTGGCCGCGGCGGAGATCGGGGATGAGTGTGGCAGCCTGAATGCGCTGCTGGATACGCTGGACAGGGGAAATGTGAACCTGGATTACCTGTACGTGACCTATTCAAGTCTGAGCAAGCGTCCCGTGGCGATACTGCGCACACAGGATATCATGGAGGTGGAAGGCTTCCTTCAAGCAAAGGGGTATAACATGCTTGAACGGCTGGACTGAAAAAGGCGGGCAAATGCCCGTCTTTCAATTTTCCGCCAATTTGTAGATCAATTCCTTTGTCTTTTCCCAGCCCAGGCACGGGTCGGTGATGGACCTGCCGTAGACGCCCTCACCGGGCTTCTGGCAGCCGTCCTCCAGGTAGCTTTCCACCATCAGACCCTTCACCAGGCGGCGGATGTCCTGAGACAGGGCGCGGCTGTGCATCACGTCCTTGCAGATGCGGATCTGCTCTAAATACCGCTTGCCGGAGTTGTTGTGGTTGGCGTCCACGATCACGGCGGGGTTTTGAAGCCCGCTCTTCTTGTAAAGCTCCAGGAGCTCCCACAGGTTTTCATAGTGGTAGTTGGGATGGGAGCGTCCGAAGTTGTCCACAAAACCCCGCAGGATAGCATGGGCCAGCGGGTTGCCGGGGGTGCGCACCTCCCAGCTCCGATAGATAAATTCCTGGGGGCTCTGGGCCGCGGCGATGGAATTCATCATCACGGTGATATCCCCAGCGCTGGGGTTCTTCATGCCCGCTGCCACACCCAGGCCGCTGGCCACCAGCCGGTGCTCCTGATTCTCCACGGAGCGCGCGCCCACGGCCACGTAGCTCAACAGATCGGAGAGATAGCTGTAATTGGACGGATACAGCATTTCGTCGGCGCAGCTGAACCCCGTCTCCCGGAGGATGCGGGTGTGCAGCTCGCGAATGGCGATGATGCCCGCCAGCAGGTCCTCGCCCTTGTCCGGGTCGGGCTGGTGCAGCATGCCCTTGTAGCCCACGCCCTTGGTGCGGGGCTTGTTGGTGTACACCCGGGGCACGATCAGCAGCCGCCCG
>ONJE01000130.1 GCA_900318045.1 uncultured Eubacteriales bacterium | reverse complement strand
GCGGATGACGCCGAAGCGCAGGCGCTGACCGTCACCGTCGCCAAGGCCGATGTGGTGCTGGTCCCGCCCGAGGCCATGACGGGAGAGGAATGAGCCAACGCAAGAAGACTGCCCTGCCGGTTCGCCGGCAGGGCAGTCTTTTCATGCTATTCTCGTAACGATTCAGTCCCGTACTCCCTCCGACCCGCTTCGCGGGCCACCTCCCTCTGAGAGGGAGGCTTTTGGTACATACATGCACTTCACAACACAGGCTCCCGTTCAGGCCCCCTCCTTGAGGGGGCTGTCAGCGAAGCTGACTGGGGGAGTCAGAGGGAGCTGGCTGGCCGTTAGGCCAGACTGAGTCAGTCCCATTGGGTAGGATTGAACGCCATCCCTGATTATCGCTTGTCCTTGTCGATGAATTCCAGCGTGATGATGGACAGCACCGCGAAGCCCAACACGAACATGAGCAGGTTGCCCCAGTATTTCATGACGTTCTTCTGCGTGTGCGCGTAGGCCTTGTTGTAGCTGGCTTCGGCGATCCTGTTTTGCAGCACGTCCTTCACAAAATCCTCGCCCACCATATCCACAATGGCGCCGACGGTGGTGGTGTAGGTGTAGCTCTGGGTTTTGTAGGACTGAACGGTTTCGCTGTTGATGATCATGTCGAGGACGTCGCCCACGAAGATATCCTTGCCCAGCTGCACATCCTTGTATTTTTCCAGCAGGCCATCCGCGTTGATGGCGTCCAGCACGTCGCCCACGGTCGTGGTCTGGATCACCTTCAGGCCGGACAGGAAATCCATGATTTCCTGATTGCTCATCAGGATGTCCAGCGCCTTGCCCAGGTTCAGCCCGGGGATGTGCAGCTTGAAATCGAAGCTGCGAAGGGCCTGGAATTCATCCATCTCGTTGATGTAGCGCAGTATGTCCGCGACGCTCGTCTCCTCCAGCACATGCTCCTTCTTGAAGGCCTGGAAGCCCTCGCTGTTCAGCAGGTCCCTGACCTCGCCCAGGGTGAATACCCGGGTCAGCTGGGTCTCGTGCAGCCGCTTGATGGCGGGGATGCTCTTGTCCATCAGCAGGTCGATGACATCACTCACGTTCAGCGTGGCGCTGAGCTCCTTGTCCCGCAGCTTGTCCAGCTGGTTCCATATGGTCATCACGGGCCGTTCGTTGTAATCACCCTGGGTCGCGACGACCTTCAGGGCCGGGTTGGAGATGGTGAGGGGGGTGATGTAGCGGGTCCAGCCTGGCAGCGACAGCATGCCGCCGGAGAAGACCAGCTGGAAGATCAGCACGAAGGGCATGATCGTCATGGCCGTGGTGGTGTTGCGGGCCAGCGACGAGATCCACAGAGCCATCATGTCCGAGGCGTAGGTGATCAGGAAGACCGAAATGCCGAAATCCACGATCATGGATCCGGTAAACAGCCCCTTGGTCGGGTACTTGACGCCCACGGCCTTGGTGACATACAGCGTAACGACGGTTTGCAGCAGGCACAGCAGCGCCTGGTACAGCATGTGGGACACGACATAGGACGAGATGTGCATGCCGGAGCGGTGTTCCCGCTTGATCACGTCGCGTTCGCGGCAGATGACCTGGATTGAATTGAAGCAGCCGTTCCAGATGCACACCATGACCATGGCGAAGCCGCCCAACAGCGTGCCTTCCATGGTGATGAAGAGGCGGTTGCGGATGACCATGCCCACAAGGCCGGCGATCAGCGCGGCCATCGGCAGCACCTTCCAATCGCTCTGGTACATGAACATGGCCAACAGGCGGGCCAGGTAGATGCCGGTTTGGGCAATGCGGCCGCGGTAGCGGGCCTTGAAAAGGCGCTTGTTATCCCTTTCAACTCTCGTCTCAGACATATTACGCGACCTCCTTTGCATACTTCATGACAAACTCGTCGGCCAGGCCGTCGCCGCCCTCTTCCTTGCGGTTGACGGCCTTGACGATATCCTCCATCTTTTCGCGCCCGAAGAATTTCCGGGCGTCCCCGACGCTGCCGTAGAAGGCCAGCCGCCCGGTGCGGGCGCTGTCCTTGGCCAGCACGATCACGTCGTCGAACAGGTCGATCACGCGGTCCGGCGTGTGGGTGATGACGATGACGATCCTGCCGGAGTCGGCGATCTTGCGCAGCTGCTCAAACAGCGCCCGCGCCATCACGCCGTCCAGGCCGGAATCCGGCTCGTCCAGTATGAACAGCGAGGGGTTGGAGATCATCTCCATGCAGATGGAGAGGCGCTTGCGCTGGCCGCCGGACAGCTTCTCCACCAGGTTTGTCTGTACCGGGAGCAGGCCGAAGATCTCCATGACCTCGTTCACCCGGCTCTTCAGATCCTCGTTGGGCACGTCGATGGGCAGGCGCAGCTTGGCCGCATCCATCAGGGTGTTGATGACGGTGTTCTTGCCCCGCATCATGTCGCCCTGGGGGACAAAGCCCATCTCGTGGATCATCTGGTCGTATTGGGTGTAGATATTCTGGCCGTTCAGCATGATCTCGGCGTTGGCCTTCTCGTAGCCGTTGACGGCGTTGACAAACGTGGTCTTGCCTGCGCCGGAGCCGCCCAGCAGCAACACCAGGTGGCCCTGGGGGATGGCCATGTGGATGTCGCGCAGCAGCACCTTCTTCTGGAAGGCCTCGACGACGGTGCGGTCCTTCAGGTTTATCGTCAGGCCCTCGTCCATGACCGTGGCGCTGCCCTGGTGAACCAGCTTCGCCAGCTCGGCCTTGATGTCATCCACCTTCCAGCTGGGCTGGTACTTCTTGTTGAAGCCCCAGATCAGCGCGGGGATGAAGTCCAGGTAGGGCGGAATCCACAGCCACAGCCAGCGCTTCTTCTCGCCGTAGACCTCCACGATGCCCGTGCGGACGCGGATGGCATAGACGAAGTTTACCAGCTGCAGGCAGGTGACAAAGCTCAGCAGCGCGATGTCCATCGAGGTGATCGTGGTCTTTTCGGCGTTGGAGGACGAATAAAAAAGACTCGCGACGTTCAGGGCGACGAGCAGCACTTCGGAGATGGCGTATTTCGGCGCGTCCGATTCACAGCCGGCGCAGCGGGCGAAATCGAATTCACGCAGGCCGGGAATCAGCGCATGCCAGTTTTTGACGCCGGACTTCGGGAACATCATAAACAGACCCAGCATGTAAAGCCCGACAAAAACGATGCCCAGGCCTTCGTATGAGTTGAAAAACAGGGTCAACAGAACTTGAACAACAATCATCTCATCCACCCCTTCGTAAAAGTAACCACCATAATTATAGCGCAGATAAGCGGCATGAAAGATAAGATATTGTAAAGTGTTGTAATAAATGGCGATACACAGCGCTGCTGTCAATGCTTTTCAGCGGCAGAACACACCGTGCTGCGCGAACAAAAAGAGAAATATGTATAGATACTTAACTGTAATGGTGCTATAATGTTCAAAAAAGGGAGCGGAATTATGCAGATACAGTGCCCGGCGAACGTTCGCCTGCAGGAATACCTGCTGAGCCAGGGGATTCACATCCTCACCGCCTGCGGTGGACGGGGCAACTGCGCCAAGTGCGCGGTGCGGGTCGCGGCGGGGAAAGCGGCCGTCAACACCATGGATCGCGTGTGGTTCACCCCCGCGCAGCTGGCTGAAGGCTGGCGGCTGGGGTGCCAGGTGTATGCCAGGGAGCCGCTGACGGTGGAGATCGATCCCCGGTGAAGCCATGGACACACAGAATACAGACAGCATCGGGCGAAGCAATGGGGGGATGCGGATGAGTACACAACTGTTCAAGCCGGGCATGAGGTTTTTCAAGGGCAATACCCATGCCCACAGCACCGCCAGCGACGGGCGGCTGTCCCCGGAGGCAGTCTTTGAGACCTATCGCGCCGCGGGCTACGATTTCCTGGCCCTGACGGACCACTGGCGCGTCTGCGCGGCACGGGACTACCGGGGCATGCTGGTCATTCCGGGGGTGGAGTACGATTTCAGCTTTCCCAACCAGGTGCTTCACCTGGTCTGCCTGTTCCGGGACGCAGGGGACGCGGCGGACATCGCGCGGGGAATGTCGCACACCGACGTGATCCGACATGTAAACCGGGCGGGCGGCGTTCCCATCGCGGCGCACCCGGCCTGGTCGCTGAACACGCCGGAATTCCTGGGCACGCTGGACGGCGTTGAGATTTCGGAGGTTTACAACACCATGTCCGACGAGCCCTTCAACGCGCCGAGGGGCAATTCCGAGAGCCTGCTGGACGTGACGGCGGCCAATGGGAAGATCTACCGCCTCGTGGCGGCGGACGATTCCCACCCCTACGCGGGGGAGCAGTGCGTTTCCTGGACCATGGTGCAGGCGGAGGCGTTGAGCGTACCGGGCATCATTGACGCGCTGCGGGCGGGCCGCTTCTACGCGACCCAGGGGCCGGCCTTTTACGGCATCACCGTCGGGGACGATACCATCGCCGTGGAGACCTCGCCCGTGTCCCGCGTCACATTCTGTTCGAACCTGAACTGGGTGGAGGACCGGTGTCGCACCGGCAGCGGACTGACCCGGGAGGTTTACAGGGTCCGCCCGGGCGAGCGCTTCGTTCGCGTCCAGCTGACGGACGCGGACGGAAAAAAGGCCTGGAGTTCGCCGATCATCACGGAGCGTACATAAGGAGAACAAGGAGGAGAGGATAATATGATTTCGTTGCTTTTGTGTCTCGCGGCGCTGGTCATAGGCTACTTTACCTATGGGCGGCTTGTGGACAGAATGTTTGGCCCGGACGACCGCGTCACCCCGGCCAATCGCCTCAACGACGGCGTGGATTACGTTCCGATGAAGAAATGGCGCCTGTTCCTGGTGCAGCTGCTGAACATCGCCGGGACGGGGCCGATCTTCGGGCCGCTGATGGGCGCGTGCTTCGGGCCGGTGGTGTTTTTGTGGATCGTGCTCGGCTCGATACTGGGCGGCGCGGTACACGACTATATGGTGGGCATGATCTCCGAGCGCCACGACGGCAAGTCCATTGCGGAGCTGTCGGGCATCTACCTGGGCAACGGGGCGAAGTGGGGCATGCGGCTGTTCTCGGTGCTGCTGCTGCTGCTGACGGGCACGGTATTCGTCAACAGCCCCGCGGCGCTGATCGACAAGCTGACGCCCATGCAGAACGACACCCGGATCTGGGTGGCGGTGATACTGGTCTACTACGTGCTGGCGACGCTGCTGCCCATCGACAAGATCATCGGCAAGCTGTACCCGGTGTTCGGCGTGGTGCTCATCACCATGGCGGTGGGCATACTGGGCGGAACCTTGTTCGGCGGCTACAAAATACCTGAAATATCCCTTCAGAACCTGCACCCGGAGGGGCTGTCGGTGTGGCCCTTCATGTTCGTCACGGTGGCCTGCGGCGCGATTTCCGGCTTCCACGCCACCCAGTCGCCGATGGTCTCGAAGTGCATCACCTCCGAAAAGCAGGGCCACATGATCTTCTACGGCGCGATGCTCGCTGAATCGGTGATCGCGCTGGTGTGGGCCGCCGGCGGCGCGGCCTTCTACGGCAACACGGTCGGCCTGAACGGCGCCCTGTCCACGCTGGGCCAGTCCGGCGTGGTGTACGACATCTCCATCGGTATGCTGGGCAAGGTGGGCGCGATTCTGGCCATCATCGGCGTGATCGCCTGCCCGATCACCTCCGGCGACACCGCCTTCAGGAGCGCCCGCCTGATCCTGGCCGAGATGTTCCACCTGGACCAGAAGCCCATCAAAAACCGCCTGGTCGTGACCCTGCCGTTGCTGGCGGCGGCCGCGGTGCTGACCCAGCTGGACTTCAACGTGCTCTGGCGCTATTTCTCCTGGTCCAACCAGACCCTGGCCATGATTTCACTGTGGGTGGCGACGGCCTACCTGATCCGGACGGGCCGGTCGCGCTTCGGCTCCCTGGTGACGGCGCTGCCCGCGACGTTCATGTCCGCGGTCAGCATGACCTACATCCTGATGGCGAAGGAGGGCCTGGGCCTGGGGGCGGGCTTCGCCTATCCGGTGGGCATCGCCTTCGCGGCGGCGCTGTTCGTGGTATACATGGTGCTGCTGAAAAAGCACCAGCGGGCCGCCATATAGATATAATACTAATTTAACGGTTTGCTTTCACTTTTTGCTTTATAGCTGTGATATGCTAAGGGGCAAGGGAGAAATACCCGGGAGATGAGTTTCCCCGAGCGGGGAGAGAGAAAGGAGTTCATTCAGATGAGCATTTTTACTGGTGCGCTGGCGGAGCAGACCGCCGATCTGACCAATGCCCTGGAGGGGCTGACGAAGGAAGAGGCCGCCGCGGGCGGCGCCGCCCTGGGCATGGCCGTGGGCATGATATTTGTCTTGGCGATCGTGTGGTTTATCTTCCAGGCCATCGCCGACTGGAAGATCTTCACCAAGGCCGGCGAGGCCGGCTGGAAGTCCCTGATTCCGATCTACAATGTCTACGTGGAGTATGACCTGTGCTGGAGCGGCGTGCTTGGCCTGGTTTACATTGCTCTGACCATCTGCGCCAACTTCCTGACTTCGGGCCAGAATGTGGCAAACTGGAGGATGATTATTGGCGCGGTGATGATCATCATTGCGCTGATCCTGCACGTCATGCAGTCGCTGCGGCTGGCCAAGTCCTTCGGCAAGGGTACCGGCTTCGGCATCTGCCTGATCCTGTTCGGGCCCATCGCGCGCATGGTGCTGGGCTTCGGCAGCGCCACCTATGTCGGCAACCGTTCCTGACGGGAGCTGTAATTGGCGCCCTGCGCTGCGCTGACAGATCCATGCTTTCCCCGGAATCAATTCATATTCCGGGGAAAATCATTTATAAGTCAAGAAATTTGCAGGCTGCGGATGGCTGAAAGCCATCCGTCAGGCTGCCGCCCATATTGTGCGGTATTTTCAGAGGAGGGAGGCGTGCCGGGGCACGTTGACCGACGACAACGCGGCAATGGCGGATTCAGGCAAGCATAATGTATGAATAATGTATGCACAGGCCCTAAGGAGGTTTGAAGTATGAATACCATCATCAACACCGATAAGGCTCCCGCGGCAGTGGGCCCCTATGTGCAGGCCATACTGGCGGGGAACACGCTGTTTTCCTCCGGCCAGCTGGGCCTGGTGCCCGCGACCGGCGAGCTGCCGGAGGGCGTTGAGGCCCAGACCCGGCAGTCCCTGGCCAATGTCCAGGCCATACTGGACGAGGCGGGCTTCGCGAAGTCCGACGTGGTCAAGACCACCGTTTTCATCCGGGACATGAGCGACTTTGCCACCGTCAACGCCATCTATGCCGACTTCTTCGGCGATTCCCGCCCCGCCCGGAGCTGCGTCGAGGTGGCCCGCCTGCCCAAGGACGGCCTGGTGGAGATCGAGTTCGTGGCGGTGAAATGAATTCTGGTTTGGCGCGGGCTACCGCCCGCTTGAAGGGGGACAGGTCCCCCTTCAATACATCCCCCTCAGATTTGCCTGAAATCGCAAGCGATTTCCGGTCGGCAAATCTGCAAAGTAGCTTTTTTCTGTACGCCCCGCGCCTGTCGCTACGCTCGGTCGCGGGTTTCGCCTGCGTCTTGCCCTTCGGGCTGCGCTTGCAGGCTCAGTCCGCTTCG
>ONJE01000307.1 GCA_900318045.1 uncultured Eubacteriales bacterium | reverse complement strand
TTTCACGGCAGGGAGCCTGTCGACCAGAGTGAAAAAAGCTTCCTTGCAGATTTGCCGCCCGGAAATCGCTTGCGATTTCAGGCAAATCTGAGGAGGATGCATTGAAGGGGGACCTGTCCCCCTTCAAGCGGGCGCAAGCCCGCGACAAATCAGAATTTCCATCGATTCATCATAGCAAAAAAGATCCTTCGCTGCATACAGGATGATTATCATGAATGCAGCGAAGGATCTTTTGTTTTATTGGATCACTTCTTCGGGAACAGGGTGTCCCGGGCGTAGTTGCCGCGCTTGGTGGACTGGGCGGTGCGGTTGGCGGGGGCTTCGAAGTTGAAGCAGAAGTAGTAGGCCGCGTCATACGCGCCGTCGGCGGTGTTTTCCACCTGGCGGATGTAGCTGTCCACCGAGGGATAGAAGTTGGGCAGCTCGTATTGCAGGAACTTCAGCTGGCCCTCGACGCTGTTGTAGTCCAGCCCGTTCTCGGTGCACCAGTTGATCAGCCGGGTCTTGCGGCCGGCGTGCCACTGGCACAGGCCGTAGCTGGTGCCGCCGTCGCCGTCGATCACGGCCTTGTAGCCGGATTCCCAGTACATGTTGGCCATCACGCCCATGGCGGCGGCGCGGTTCAGCTTCATCTCGTTGGTGAGGAAGTTGAAGATGATGTATTCGGTGCTGTCCTTGGCGAAGGGGTTCAGCTTGGACTGGGCCTCGCTCATGGCCTGGGCAGCCTCGGGGGAGTTGTCCTTTTTCAGGCAGGCGAAGGGCAGGTAGCCGATCGTGCCGTTGCGGGTGACCATGGCCACCTCGCCGTCCACCGCCAGCAGCGTCAGCCTGTAGCCCTTGCGCACGGTCACGGCCTGGCCGGAGTAGTTGGGGTTTTCGTAGATCTGGGCCTCCACCAGGGTCACCACGGGGATGCTGGCGGTAGCCGTGGGGGTGGCGGCGGGGGAAACGGAGGCGCTCAGGTGGCTGTAGAGCATATAGCCCACCTTGCCGTTCATGGACACCTGGGCATAGCTGCCGTTGATGGACATCACCTGCACCGATACGCCCGACTGGAGCGTGACGAACCGGCTGGCCGTGCTGGGCCGGGCATAGACCCGTGTCTGCCGGTTGGTGACCATTGTCTGGCCGGCGGCCGGGGTGGGCGTGGGCGTCGGGGCGGCGGCCTGGGTCATACGGGTCATCTCCGCGACCTTCGCGACGCCGGTGATGCCGTTGACGGTGATCAGCGCCGCCTTGCCGGACCACTGCTGCACCGTTACCACGGTGCCCCGGGGCAGCGTGGTCAATATGCCGTGGGGCTTCGCCTGGGCGTAGACGTTCATCGCGTCCACCGCCACGACGGCCTCAAAGCTGCCCTCCGCCATCGCCTGGGGCAGGCATGTCATCATCAGCGCCAGCGCCAGCAGCAATATCAGGCGTTTTACTGGCGGGTAAGTAATTCTCATGGTTGTTTCTCCAGTACACACAGATTTTCAGTATGCACTGATTATAGCACTTGTTACAATAAATGTCAATGATTTTTAATACTTTTGAAATAAGATGAAAAATCCTGTATCACGTTAAGACAATGTGGCATCCTGCCAGCCCTTGCACACATCCACCCAGCCGGCGAAGTTCTGGGCCGCGGCCTCCAGGGCCTCGCAGCTCAGTTCAATGGCGCTGTTGGCGCTGCCGCAGGCGGGGAAGACCGTGTCGAAGCGCTTCAGGGACACGTCCAGGAAGGTGCGCACGCCCTCATGGATGGCGAAGGGGCATACGCCGCCCACGGCGTGGCCGATGCGTTGGGGGACCTCGTCGGCGCCGAGCATCTTCGCCTTGGCGTGGAATTGGGCCTTGAAGCGGGGGTTGTCGATGCGGGTGTCCCCGGCGGTCACCAACAGGATCGGGCCCTCCGGCAGCATCAGGCTCAGGCTCTTGGCGATGCGCGCCGGGATCACTCCCGCCGCCCGGGCGGCCAGCTCCACCGTGGCGCTGGAGGTCTCAAATTCGAGGATGCGCTCTGCAAGCCCCAGCGGGGCCAGGTATTCGCGGACGGTCTGGATGGACATGGGGATCATTCCTTTCCCGATTGTGTGAATCAGAGTATTCCCGTAAACCCCACCGCCAGGCCGAGTATGCGGATCGCGCCGCACTCGTTCAGGGTGAACATCATCGGGGGGTATTTGGGGTTTTCGGACAGCAGCTGAAGCCCGTTCTTCACGTGGTAGACCCGCTTGAGGGTGGCCACGTCGTCGATGACCACGGCAGCGATCTGGCCGTCGGCCACGTCGTCCTGGCGGCGGATGAATACCACGTCGCCGTCGTGGATACGCGCGCCGATCATGCTGTCGCCCTTCACCCGCAGGGCAAAGTCGCAGTGGATGCCGGCGTCGCAGTCGGCCACGGCCAACTCCTGCTCGGCGAGGATGGGCTCGCCGGCGGCGATGGACCCCAGCAGCGGCACCCGCCGGGTCAGCACGGGCATCAGGTTGTCAAACCAATGGTCCTTCCGGGCGTCGCCCAGGCGGCGCACCCCGGGAATGTCGGCCGGTTGGGGCGGCGGCACCGCCGCCGGGCCCTCGACGCTGAGCCACTCCAGCGGGCATTCCAGCGCACCGGCCAGGGCCTTCAGCGTGCCGATGGTGGGGTTGCGGGTCTCGCCGTTGAGCAGCTTGTTGATCGTTCCCTTCGGCACGCCGGACTTCAGCGACAGCGCGTCGGTGGTCAGCCCGCGCCGTGATTTCAGCCGCGCCAGCTTCTCGCTCAGCCTCATCGTCCTTCACCTCCGTGGATTCAATTATATCAGATGCGAATAGTTACAACAAGCATAAATTAACCGAACACGGTATTAAATTTTAAGAATTGGGTTGAATTCTAACCGTATTCGGTTTATAATGTCATCACAAAAAGAACATGCGTTCGATTTTGGCAAAGGAGGCAAGGCGAAGTTGGATGTGAAGCAGAAGGTTGGGCAGCTGAAGCAGCTGAGGTATCTGAAGGGGGAGGTGATACTGCTCTCCCGGCGGATCGAGCGGTTGGAGGCAGAGATCGGGAACACCTGCCATGCCCGCTGGCGGGGGCGGGCAACGGCGGAGCACAGGGCGCGGCTCATCAACCTGTGCGGGCAGCTGGTGCGACGGCGGACCAGTTGCATGGCGCAGCTGGAAGCGCTGTATGGGTTTATAGGGGACATCGACGACAGCCGCCTGCGCCAGATCATGGCGGGCCGCTATATCGACGGCCTGACATGGAAGGAGGTGGCGGCGCGCATGGGCGAGGCGAGCGAGCAGTATCCCCGCAGGCTGCACAACCGCTTCCTTGCGCGGGTCGACATATGCTGCGTTGTCGTCGGTCAACGATGCCCCGCATCGCCTCCCTCCTCCGCCTTGCATATGAAGATTTATACTGCGCATAATTGTTCAACTCATTTTTTCACAGCACCTTGGGAGAGATACAAGGTGACAAAGAGCATTTTGAAGGGAGGAATGACTGTGAAGCGGCGAAGGGTTAAGGGTGGATACCTCGTCTGGCTGGCGGGGGAACCGCTGCTGATGCGCTATACGATCAACAGCCTGTGTGCGATGGAGGCCCGGGCGGGGATGCCGCTGGACGAGCTGATGAACCATCATTTCAGCGCCACCCGGCTGCTGCTGTGGGCGGGGCTGCGCCACTGCTATCCGGGGGTGACCGTCTGGGACGCGGGGGAGCTGATCAGCAAGCACCTGCAACATGGCGGCACGCTGGATGAGGTGATCGACATCTGCGCCGACGGGCTGAGGGTGTCGGGGCTGATCGACGGGGATGCCTCGTGAGGGATGCGGAAAAGGAGAGCGTCGTTCGCTTCCGCGAAAACTGCTTCGTGCGGGCGGCGCCCTGCGCTGCCGGAGCGGTGCTGGGCGTGATGAAGCGGGGCAAGGCATTGCCCTTCGGCGGCGGGGTGACGGACGATGGATGGATCGCGGTGGAATACCGGGGAGACGTCGGCTGGGTGGCGGGAAGGCTGGCGAAACGGGAGCGTGGAAACACTTGACAAAGTGTCGATGGGTGAGTAGTATTTGTTTTGGAGAATGCTTTATGAATTCTGATTTATCGAGGCGTTAGCGGAATCGCCAAGGGTAGATCAAAGGGAACAGTCAACAGGGAACAGGGAACAGGAAAAGCCGCGCACGGGGCGATACAACCAAGCCAAAGCATAAGTTCCCGCGATAAAATGAGACGCGGAATCCCTGAAAAC
>ONJE01000336.1 GCA_900318045.1 uncultured Eubacteriales bacterium | reverse complement strand
TTCGACACCGGCGGCCTTGAGCTTTTCGCCGAGCAATTCCGCGGCCTTCTTGGTTCCGCCGTAAATAGAGGCATACGCCACAAGCACGCCCTTGTCTTCGGGAGCGTAGCTGCTCCAGGTGTTGTACTTGTCAATGTAGTAACCGAGATTTTCGGTGAGCACGGGGCCATGCAACGGGCAAATCATCGCGATCTCCAGCTTGGCGGCTTTCTTCAGCAGCGCCTGTACCTGGGTGCCGTACTTGCCGACGATGTTGGTGTAGTAGCGGCGGGCGTCATCCAGGCATTCCGTCTCGAAGTTGACCTCGTCGGCGAAGATATTGCCGTTAAGCGCGCCGAAGGTGCCGAAGGCATCGGCAGAGAAAAGAATCCTGTCCGTGGTGTCGTAGCTGACCATGGCCTCGGGCCAATGCACCATGGGCGCCATCACAAAGGCAAAGGTGTGCTTCCCGGTGCACAGGGTATCCATCTCCTTGACAACGGTGATGCGATTGTCGATGTCGAAGGTGAAGTAGTTCTTGATCATCGCCTGGGCCTTGGCGTTGGTGTAGATCTTCACGTTGGGATAGCGCAGCACCAGCTCGCTCATCGTGGCGCAGTGGTCCGGCTCCATGTGGTCGACCACCAGATAATCCAGCGGTTTGCCGGCAAGGAGATGTTCGATGTTCTCGAAAAACACCTCGCTGACGCTTCTGTCCACGGTGTCGAACAGCACGGTCTTCTCGTCCAGCACCAAATAGGCATTGTAGGAAACGCCGTTCGGGATGGGGTAGACGTTCTCAAACAGCGCCAAGCGACGGTCGCTGCCGCCCACCCAGTACATATCCTGTGTGATCTGCTTTACGCAATGCACGATATAGCTCCTCCTTCTGCCGGTGAAATGATACTCTGGTATCAGACACCGGTAAACATTTTGATGCCTTGATTATAGCATAGAAAAACCCGGTTGGCAATACAGCCAATCACGGGTTTGTACGAGATGAGGCCAGGGCGACATCGATATTCAGCCTGGCGCCTTGGTAGTGGCTTCGCCAGTCGAATGCCGCCCATTGGGGGACGGTGGGGAAGTGGCCTGCGGCCGTCTCGGCATACCCAAAGGGATCACAGCCCAACTGCTGGCAAAGGTTGATCAGGCGGGTGATATCATCCCTGACAGAGGCTTCGAGGTTCGGGATTTCTTCGTCTGCTATGCCATCCGGAACGCTCAGCCGCGCGGAAAGCGCGAGGGTGACATTGTCCCCATCGATCATGACCCGCTTTCGGGTCTGGGATTCAGGCGCAAGCGACACCGTCCGTCCCTGCCAGGCATAGGGTATGGCGTCGCCATGGCCGCGGATGAGCTTCAGTAGCCGCGTTTCATCGGGCGGCAGTGACACGACAAACCGACCCTCGCGAAACAACGCCGTACCATAGAATCGTTGGCGCATCGGGGATTCCGCTGCGGGTGCGTCGCTGCCCATTTCATTCGGGCGGTCCAGGCAAGCCCAAATGGCGATGGCGTCGCTGTATATGCCGTTGGTAGAATACCAGGCATCCGCAAGGCAGGCGTCCGGGATATAGCCCTGCCGCGCATATTGGGAAAGCATTGCGTGGATTTCCGATGAAAGCCGCGTGCCAATCACCGTATCGCCGGCCTCCAGAAACGCCTTCGCATTCCCGGAACAGACCACGAACCGGGCATTGGTGTACAGGTGCGGGGTGTCCGCAACGTCGTTCATCAGGGTAGGGAAGGTCGGCCGCGACGCCAGCGTCTCAGAGGCGACGATCATCTCGATATGGCTGAGGTTGATCCGGCGTGGCGTGGCCCATTGCAAGGCTTCCAGCGCCCGGGACCATGATGGGGCGGAGACGGAGAAGTTCAGGTAGGGATTGCCGCCTTCACCGCCCTTGTCGCTCTTTGCTTCGCTCTTGCCAATCCTGGGCACTCGCGCCGTCAGCGTTAAGCCGCCATCCTCGGCCTGATCCATGGCCAGCACCAGTACATAGGCCTGGTTTTCAACCTCTCCGGTATCCTGGCAGCCGCACAGCACCGCCATAAGCGCTGTGACCAGGGCAATCAGCATCGCTTTACGCATGGTAAACCGGCTCCTTGTGTTTGGGCTGAAACATTGCGGTCAGCGCGACCGCTGACGCTGAAATCGGGAATGCAAGCGACACAAATCGCGTGCCAACAAAGCCGTTCAAAGCGATGAAAGCACTTCCGATGACGACGATCGACCCGCACAGATGTCCGTTCAGCGCGGGTATCAATCGCTGCAACAGCGCCGAAGCAGCGAAGCATTCGCAGGCCAGCAGGTGAAACAGGCTCACGAAAAAAGCCATTATCATCGGCAATTGCAGGTAGAGCGGCGCTCGCCCATTGGTGAGCAGGGCATCCAACCGTGAAAGCCATGGCAAGCCATACTTGCCGGCAGGCGCCATCATCAGGCGCAGCACGAGCAGCAGTGCCGCCACCAAACAGGCGGCGGCGACCCACCCGATTGCGGGACGACGCTCATACATTGCTTCCCTGTCGTTACAAGCGAGCATGATCGCCGTGGCCGGCACAAGGCAGCCTGAAGTTCGTATGCCGCCCCTTGCGATGTCCCGCCAGCCGTTTCCCAGTAGAGGGCGCAGCCACTCCGCGTGGTAGTGTCGCAGCTGCAGCAGTATTACCACGAGCATGAGCGCGGGAAACACCTTTGTCCACAGCATGGCAGCGTAGCCGACAGCGTCCCCGTTGCGCCACATGCACCACAGGATGGCGAGGGCAACTGGAAGGGTCAGCCACAGGGGAGAGACGAATTCCAACGCAAGATAGCCCGACGCGCGCGTGAAGATGGACAGCACCCGCGCGGCATCCAGCGCAGTGATGAGCAGCAATATCAGCATCAATGCCTTTCGGACTGGCGTCACGTCTGTACTGCTTTTCCGTACAGCGTCAAGGCACAGCAGATAGGGGATGGCGGGTACCGCACCCAACAGCGCGGCAATCCAGATACCATTGTGGGGCGCGTCGCCGTCCAGGGACAGATTCAGGAAAACCCGTGTAACTGCGGCGACAAACGCTGCCGAAAAGGCGGCGTTCCTTGAAATGCTGAGTCTCATTTCATCCTCCCTGAGAGCGGTATTTCCTTATTACTTGCGGCGCATGGCAAAATAC
>ONJE01000150.1 GCA_900318045.1 uncultured Eubacteriales bacterium | reverse complement strand
CGGGAAGCGCTTCGGATTTCTTGCTCAGCTTATGGGCGGCCTGGAGGGCGGCGGCGCGCTGCTGATCGTCGTCGAAGGCGGAAAGGGCATCCTCGGCGTCGTCTTCGCTGATGCCCCTGGCGCGCAGCTTGCGCTTGAAGGCATAAAGCCCCACAGGCTTGGAGACACTCAGCTCGGCCATGCGCTGGGCGTAGCGGGCATCGTCTATCAGGCCGCTCTCTGTCAACCGAGCCAGCACGGCGTCGATGGCAGGCTGGACGAAGCCCTTGCGCCGCAGGGTGTTCGCCAGGCCCTGGCCAGGAGGGGCTTCGGCTGGGACGCGATCGGGAGCGCGGTAGAGGAGTTATTCGGGGAGGGCTGATTTGGAGGATGAATTCTGATCTATCGAGCTGAGCTCGATGAATCCGTATTGAGTGTTTAGTGGTTAGCGGTTAGTGATTAGTGGTAGTGCAAATCCCTCCGGGATTTGTTTGATTCAAAAGGGGCGGCGAAGGTTTCAACGCTTCGCAATCCATAAAATCAAAAGAAATCCGCAAGGGTTTCCTCCTTCACCAGCCACTAATCACTAGAGTGTGTTTCTAAATGCCGGGAGATGCAGTTTCGAGGCCATCGGGCTGCATTTCAAGGCGAAAAACCGCAGGCTTACTGGCTGCAAGTCAAGGTTTTTCAACACAGAAATGCAGCCTGATGGCCCGAAAATGCGCTTCAGGCATTTTAGAAACACACTCTAACCACTAGCCACTCAAATTCTGATTTATCGCTAAAGCGACAAAACAGAATTATCCCTCCGATAAGGTTCCCCGCAGCTCATCTTTCCCTCGGGGCAGGGGCCGTAGGCGCAGCTGGGGCCGATATTCGTGAAGATCACCGGCTCCTTCTCGCACAGCAGGTTCAGCATTTTCAAGGCCACGCCACGGATCTCCCACTGGGCGCGGTTGCAGGTGCGCAGCCGCATGAAGTGGACGACCTCACGCAGGTTCATCCCCAGCACCAGGTCGATCTGGTGGCCGCTAAGGGCGAAGTAAGACATATCCTTCATGGAAAGGCCCAATTCCCGGGCCCGAACGGCCGCCTCGGCCTGGGCCGCGAAGGCGCGGCGATACACCGTCTCCGCCTCGGGGATGGCCTTCACGCTCTCAGGCAAAACGTAATCCCCTTCCGCCAGGGCGCGGACCACCGGCGGCACCAACAGCGAAACCATGCGGTGCCGGGTGAAGTGGGTCACACAGGCAAGGGACACCCGCTTCACGCGGAAGGTGTATTGCACCAGTTCCAACTCCCTGGGTCGGGCGTCCGTCAGCAGCGCGGGGATGTCCATGTCAAGTCGTCCTGTGAATTTGCACATCTCTTTCAGGAAGCCCGAAGCATCGTCGAAGGCGTTCAGCAACTCGGCGTCCCCCACCCTGGTTTCGCCCACGCAGATGGTTTCCGGCAGGGTCATGGGCGCACACCCCGGATAGCGGGCAGCTTCCTTATCGATCACGTTGGGGTACAGTGTGTCAAACTGCGCCTTCAACTGCCTGCCAAGCGACTCGATCTCGGAAAAGCCCTTCCCCCGCCCGAACAGCATCGCGCAGATCAGGCTGATCAGCTCCCGGGCGTTCAGGGTCATGTAAAAGTTGCTGCGCAGGCAGTAGGGCAGCAGGAAACGGGCGTCCTCCTTGGGCAAGCCCAGCGCCATCAAGCGCTCGTAGTCAGCGAACCGGGCCCGCATGGTCTCGTCGTACAGCGCGCGCTGCGCTTCATTCAAGCCGTCGGGCACGACGAAGCCCGCGCCGGCGAAGTCCACATAGCGCCGGGATTTCACTGTGAACGATGCCAGTCGGGATTCGATCACGAACTGCTCCACGAGCACCGACACGTCGTTAAAGGCGATCGAGAAGGTCTGGTGCTCGATCACCGACTTGTGTCCCGACGACAGCACCTTTCCGATCAGCTTCAGGTCGCGTGCGTCGCCCCCGCTGTTTTCAAACGTCTCCATGGCCGTGCCCTGCTGGGTGGAGATGCGGGCCGCGGATGCAGCTACCCGAAGCGCCTCCCGGTTCCCCACGATGATGATGGCCTTGCTCTGATTCATGTCATATCACCCAATGCATAATTTTGTATTCATTATAGCACAGGCAGCGACACTTGTCGCTGCCTGTGCATCATTTTACAAACCGTTCGGCTGTCTGTCAATCCTTCTCGTTATCCCCCAGCGAATCCCGCACGGTGACGACCACCTTGCGCTCGTAGGCGGCAAAGGCGTAGTCCACCAGCTGGCGATCGGGCTTGGGGGTGACCAGGCTGACTATCGGCACGATCACCAGGCCCGCCAGCATCGCGAATGCGCCGCAGTTGATCGGGGATTGCAGCCATGCGGGGAACGCGCTCTTGAACAGCATGTTCGCCACCATGATACCCGCACCGAAGATCATGCTGCACCAGGCGGAGGCGCTGGTGGCCTTCTTCATGTACAGGCCGTACATAAACGGGGCCAGGAACGCGCCGGCCAGTGCGCCCCAGGAGATGCCCATCAGCTGGGCGATGAAATTGACGGTGGTGCTGTACTGTATGATGGCGATGACCACGGAAATCAGTATGAACACCACGATCAGCATCCGCATGATGAAGACCTGCTTCTTTTCATCCATGTCCTTGATGATGTTCCCCTTCAGGAAGTCCAGCGTCAGCGTGGAGCTTGAGGCCAGCACCAGCGAGGACAGCGTGGACATCGATGCCGACAGGACGAGGATCACCACAACGCCGATCAACAGCGGCGACAGGGTTTCCAGCATCTTGGGCACGATGGCGTCGTAGCCGCCAACGGGCACACCGTTGGGACCGATCTCCATCTGACTGGTGAACAGTCGGCCAAAGCCGCCCAGGAAGTAGCAGCCACCGGCCACGACAACCGCGAAGAAGGTGGAGATGATCGTGCCCTTGGAGATGGCATTTTCCGACTTGATGGCGTAGAACTTCTGCACCATCTGGGGCAGGCCCCATGTACCCAGGGAAGTGAGGATCACCACACCCAACAGGTTGAAGGGATCGGGCCCGAAAAACGAAGCGAACACGCCGGGCACGTCGGAGACCTGCGGGTCGCTGACCTTCGCCATGTCGGAGATGGCCTGCATGAAGCCGCCGTTGGCCTTCAGCACCGCTGCGATGACGGCCACGATACCGAACAGCATGATGATGCCCTGGATGAAGTCGTTGATGGCTGTAGCCATGTAACCGCCGGCGATGACGTACACGCCGGTCAGCACGGCCATCAGTATGATGCACACCGTGTAATCGATGTTGAAAGCCATGCCGAACAGGCGGGACAGGCCGTTGTACAGCGACGCGGTGTAGGGAATCAGGAAGATGAATATGATCGCCGACGCGCCGATCTTCAGGGCGTTGCTGCCGTAGCGCTTGCCCAGGAATTCCGGCATGGTGGCGCTTGACAGCTGCTGGGTCATGATGCGGGTGCGGCGGCCCAGGATCACCCAGGCCAGCAGCGAACCGATGAAGGCGTTGCCCAGCCCGATCCAGGTGGACGCGATGCCGTAGCGCCACCCGAACTGGCCGGCATAGCCCACGAAGATGACCGCCGAGAAATAGGACGTGCCGTAGGCAAAGGCCGTCAGCCAGGGACCGACCGAGCGACCGCCCAGCACGAAGCCGTCGACGTTGGAGGCATGCTTGCGACTGTAGAAGCCGACGCCGATCATGATCCCGAAGAATACCACCAGCATGAGAATCTTGATGAACACAGTGGATCTCTCCCTTCATCGTAGGTATCGCAGAAGGCATCAAAAAACGCCCCCTGACTGTCTTGCAGAGGGCGGAAGTTCCGCGGTACCACCTCTATTCGGCGCTCCCTCGCGGGAAGCACCCTCGTCGGGTGCGGGCGAAAGCCCATACCCTATCGCTGTAACGGGCGAACCCGTCGCCGCCTAATCGACAACGCCCTTCGGCCATGTCTTTCAGCGCGCGGCTATCGGGAGGTAATTCGGTGAAACGCCGTATACCGCCTCGCACCTTCCGGCGGCTCTCTGAATACGCAAGCCCGTTCACCTACTGTTTCCCGGTCACTGCCTTTGCTGGGATACAGTTTACCACTTTATCAGGATGCTGTCAAGCGCTCATTTTTCGATTTACACCATGTTTACTTTCACATTTTCAATGCGAATTCGATCAGCATGATACCGATCAGGTGGGCCGGGTAGAACAGGTAGTAGACCCACCTGTTGATCTTCAGCTTCGACCATGTGGGGATATACACCAGCGGCAGCGCCAGTATCGCGAACATCTGTATGCCGAAGCTGACGCCAAACATGTGATAGGAAGAACCCCGCGCGCCCCACCAAAACATGTAGCTGACCATCACCGGCAGCGACACCCACCACTGGCCGATGGTCAGGTAGAACAGGGTGATCAGCACGATGCCCTCCCAACCGTAACTGATGCTGCCCTGGATCTTCCACACGAGCAGCGAAAGCGCCACCGTGCAAACGTACTGTCCCTCCCGCAGCGACCAAATCACCAGCAGCCCCAGCGCCAGCGTGAGCATGATATTGGGCACCGCCCAGCTCTGCACATAGAAGTTCAGCACCGCGCCCACGGGGTTGTCTGTGAAGCGTATCGCGTACATCGCCTGGTTGGTGTGGGCCAGGGCTACGGCGTAAAAGGGCTGGGAGATGAGCCCCATCAGCAGTATGCGGTTCAGGTACTTCAGCTTGTTCTTTGAATAGACGCCACCGACGGCGATGCAGTAGGCGTAGAGCGGGAAGGCCAGCCGCCCGAGGATGCGCATGATCCGATACTGGGGAAAGAACATTTTGCCCGTGTGGTCGATCAACATGCTGATCATGGCTACCAGCTTCAGCAGGTTGGTGTCCCGGTTCAGCCCGACCTCCTTCGGCGCAAACAGCGCGGAAAGGACGGTCGCCTTTTTTGAAGCCATCGGTGTTACCTCCGTCAAAACGGGCGGCCCGAAGGCCGCCCGGATGTTTTAGGACATCCCGTCGAATATGGTGTCCTGCTCCGAATTTTCCTTCGGCGCGAGGGGCAGCGTCACCAGGAATTCGGTGCCCTCCCCCAGCTTGGAGTGAACCTCGATCTCGCCGTCCATCGACCGCACGATGTGCTTGACGATGGCCAGACCCAGGCCGGTGCCACCCATCTGGCGGGAGCGGCCCTTGTCCACGCGGTAAAAGCGCTCAAACAACCGGGGCAGGTTTTCCTCGGCGATGCCGATGCCCGTATCGGAGATGGTGACATTGGCCTCCTTGTCGTTGGCGAACACCTGTACCGTCACCGAGCCGCCGGGCTCGTTGTACTTGATGGCGTTTTCCGTCAGGTTGATCAGCAGCTGCTCCACCCGGTCTGGGTTGCCCATGATGTACACCGGCGAGTTGCCGGTAGCGCAGTTGACGGTGATCTGCTTCTCCTGGGCGTGAATCGACAGCATGTCGCACACGTCCTGGGCCTTCTTGTCCAAACGGATGCGCTCGATGGCCACCTCATCGTCGCCGGATTCCAGCTTGCTGATAGACAGTATGTCGTTGATCAGCCTTGTCAGGCGCTCGGTCTCCATCATTATGATATTCAGAAACTTGTGGGCCATCTCCGGGTTGTCGATCGCGCCGGCCTGAAGCGTCTCTACGAAACCTCGGATCGACGTCAGCGGCGTCTTCAGCTCGTGGGACACGTTGGCCGCGAAGTCGGTGCGCACCTGCTCCAGGCGGCGCAGCTCGGTGATATCCTCTACGATGGCCAAAGCGCCCACCACCTGGTCCTCCTGTCGCATCGGCGACACATAGAGCCTTAGGGGCCGGTGTCCGCGACCCACGGCGGTGCGGGCCGCCACCTCGTTGGTATAAACGCCCTCCTGGCGCATGGCCTCAGTGAACACCTCGTCCAGCTTCACATCCTGGGAAACCTCGTTGATGTTCCTGTTTTCCGGATTGCCCACGATGCCCAGCAGCTTCTTCGCTACAGGTGTGATCAATATGACATTCAGGCCCTGATCCACGGCGATGATGCCGTTCTGCATTTGCGTCATCACCGAACTGAGCACATGGTTGCGGTTATTTTGCTTGAATACGCGATCCTGGATCCTGGAAATGATGGCGTTGTACTCCGCTGCATGAGGGTCGTCAGCGCGGAAGCCCTCCACGCGGGTATCGAAATTGCCGTCGGAAAAGCTGTCCAGCGCGGCCATGACCTGCTTGACCATTTTCTCCCGCTGTCT
>ONJE01000358.1 GCA_900318045.1 uncultured Eubacteriales bacterium | reverse complement strand
TTACGCGGCGGGCTCCAGGGTTTCGGCTGCGGCGCAGGCCGCGGCGTTGGCGCCGGCGATGCGGCCGAACACCACGAAGTCGCACACGGCGTTGCCGCCTATGCGGTTGCCGCCGTGGACGCCGCCGGTGACCTCGCCCGCGGCAAACAGGGCAGGAATCACTTTGCCCTCGGTGTCGATGACACGGGTTGCGGTGTCGATCTTGATGCCGCCCATGGTGTGGTGGATGCCGGGGGCGATCTGGATGGCGTAAAACGGCGCGGTGGACAGGTCGGCGTCCATGCCGTTGTTGCGGCCGAATTCCTTGTCCTCACCGTCGGCCACGGCCTGGTTCCAGGTCTCCATGGTCTTGACGAAGGCATCCGCGTCCACCTCCATGGCCTTGGCCAGCGCCTCGTAGGTGTCGCCGGTCACGGCCATGCCCTGCTCGATGTACTGGGCCGCGGACTTGTTGTTGTCAACCAGGTTCTGGTCGAAGATGATCCAGGCGTAGCCACCGGGCTGCTGGAGCTCGGCGTTGGAGACGGCGTCGCGGGTGGCCAGGTCATTGGTGAAGCGCACACCGTCCTGGTTGACCAGGATCGCGCCCAGGGAACGCATCTTCTCGGAGACCAGCATGCTGGTGGCCTGGTACACGGTGGGATGCAGCTGGATCTGCTCCATGTCCACGGTGGCCGCGCCCACGGCCTCAGCCATCAGTATGCCGTCGCCGGTAGCGCCGGGATGGTTGGTGGTCACGGCGTTGGCCAGGCTGGGATTGAAGGCGCACATCATCTCGAAGTTCGCGCCGAAGCCGCCGGTAGCCAGCACCACGGCCCTGGCATTGATGGTGTAGTCGTGCCCGGCGTCGTTCGCCTTTACGCCGACCGCTGCGCCGCCCTCCATGATGATCTCGGTGGCGGTGGTATTCAGCAGAATGTCGATGTCGTTTCGCTCCGCCTCCTCGCTGAGCCTGGCGATGAGGTACGCGCCCACGGGGCTGCCGTCCTCGGGGCTGTGCAGGTATTTATGGACGGTACCGCCAGTGGCCGCCACCTTTGGCAGCGGCGCGCCGATGCTCTCCAGCCATTCCACGGCCTCGGCGGAGTTCTCGGCCATGGTGGTGACCAGGGCCAGGTCGTTGATGCCGTGGCCTCCGTTCATGGTATCCTCGATGAACTCCGGCACGTCGCTGTCGGTGATGTCCAGGGCTGCCTGGAACTTGGTATCGGCGCAGTTCATGCCGCCGGACGCCTTCAGGCTGTTGCCGCCCACGAAGGGCATCTTCTCCAGCACCAGTACCTTCACACCGGCCTGAGTGGCTCGCACGGCGGCGGTCAGGCCCGCGCCGCCCGCGCCGACGATCACCACGTCGCAATCCAGGGTCTCGGAAGTCTTCTCCGCCGGAGCGGCGGTTTCGGTCGCGACCTCGAAGGGCGCGGGATCGATGCCGGAATCGGTCAGCGCCTGCCTGATGGCGTCCTTGATGGCGTTGCTGGTCACTGTCGCGCCGGCAATGGCGTCCACGGCGATGCTGTTGGCCGCGACGATGGCCCCGGGTAGCTTCTCCACGGCCACCGAGCCGATGCCCTCGGTCTCGTTCTGCTCCAGCACCTCGACGCTGTAGATGGTCGTGGCGTCGGCCTCCACCTGCACCACCACATCACCGTCGATGCCCTGGCCCACGCCCTTTGCGGTGACCCGCCCGGCCTCCGCCGTCGCGAAGCCCAGCGCCAGCAGCGCAAATACCAACAGGATTGAAAACAGCTTCTTCATATACTCCCCTCGCAATCGTATAAATTTGTCTAACACCCATCACTCAGTTTAACATACCCTTCACGCCGCAACAATCCGCAAAATGATGAAAAAAGGCTCTGTCATTACAGCATAATGACGGCTCAAGCCTCCGACAGGCCTTCAATGCCGAAGTATTCCTCCAATATCCCGCGCAGCTTTTGATCGTCCCCGATATGCTCCGTCCGGATCTCCCTGTCCCTGCGAACCGTGAACACGTCGCCGGTGATGGACAGGGAGCCGTCCGTGGTGCGCAGATTGACCAGAATCTGCTTTACGAATATGGAATCCGGGTCCATGGCGCTCTTCATGTTGGCGGCAATGAACTCCTGGGGTGTCTGGGGAAAGGTGTTGAACTGGAGCACGGCCTCCCGAACGCCAGCGGAGGCATTTCGGGAAACCGTCCACCAGTAGTCGTCAAATCGGTCGATGCAAAAGTACTCACCCCGTACATCCTGCCCGACGCCGTCTGCGATCTCCAGCGCCCCGGCGGGCATGGGACCGCCGAAGCCCACGTCGCAGAAGTACAGCTTCCCCTCCAGCGCCACCACCACGGCCCGGTGGGCGCAGGGCGGCAGGAAATCCCGCCCCCGCACCACCCGGCAAAACACCGAACGGGCGTCGAAGCCCAGGTCCAGAAGCAGCCTGGTGAACAGCGCGTTCAACTCGTAGCAATACCCGCCCCGGCGACGGACCACCACCTTGTCGTACAGCGCCGGGATCTCCAGGCTCACCGGCAAATGCAGCCAGCTGGTGTTCAGGTCCTCAAAGGGGATGTGGGTCTGGTGCGCCCAGATCAGGGCATTCAGGCCGGCAAGATCTGCCGAAGGCGCCCCGGACAGTCCAATGCGCTTCAAGTATCCTGATAAATTCGGAATCGGTCGGTTCAGAGCTTCGTACATGGGTAGCCTCCTGGGTTGTATCGGTGAATTCTGATTTGTCGCGGGCATGCGCCCGCTTGAAGGGGGACAGGTCCCCCTTCAATACATCCTCCTCAAATTTGCCTGAAATCGCAAGCGATTTCCGGTCGGGCGGCGCTGCACCTCAAATCTTCGATTTGAGCTGTCAGCGGTTTTCCGCAAGGCGGAAAACTTGGA
>ONJE01000133.1 GCA_900318045.1 uncultured Eubacteriales bacterium | reverse complement strand
AGGCATGACCATCTCAACGCCGTCGGGCAGCTTGATGTTGCCGGTAACGTCGGTGGTGCGGAAGTAGAACTGCGGACGATAGCCGTTGAAGAACGGGGTATGACGGCCGCCCTCTTCCTTGGTCAGCACGTAAACCTGGCCCATGAAATGGGTGTGGGGATGGATGGAGCCCGGCTTCGCCAGAACCTGGCCGCGCTCGATCTCAGTCCTCTGCACGCCGCGCAGCAGAACGCCGATGTTGTCGCCGGCCTCGGCGTAGTCCAGCAGCTTGCGGAACATCTCGACGCCGGTAACGACGGTGGTGCGCTTCTCCTCGGTCAGGCCGACGATCTCGACCTGGTCGCTCATCTTCACGATGCCGCGCTCCACACGACCGGTGGCCACGGTGCCGCGGCCGGTGATGGAGAACACGTCCTCAACAGGCATCAGGAAGGGCTTGTCGGTGTCGCGCTCCGGATCCGGAATGTAGGCGTCCACGGCGTCCATCAGCTCGAAGATGCACTTGCACTCGGGGGTGGTCTTCGCGTCCTTGCCCGCGGTCAGCGCCTCGAGGGCCAACAGTGCGGAACCCTGGATGATCGGAATGTCGTCGCCCGGGAAGTCGTACTCATTCAGCAGCTCGCGGATCTCCATCTCCACCAGCTCCAGCAGCTCGGGATCATCCACCTGGTCGGTCTTGTTCATGAACACGATGATGTAGGGCACGCCAACCTGACGCGCCAGCAGGATGTGCTCGCGGGTCTGGGGCATCGGGCCGTCTGCCGCGGATACCACCAGGATCGCGCCGTCCATCTGCGCAGCGCCGGTGATCATGTTCTTGACATAGTCAGCATGGCCGGGGCAGTCCACGTGGGCATAGTGGCGCTTCTCAGTCTCGTACTCGACGTGGGCGGTGTTGATCGTGATGCCACGGGCCTTCTCTTCGGGCGCCTTGTCGATCTGGTCATAGCGCATGGCCTCCGCGCCGCCAACCTGGGCCAGCGCCATCGTGATGGCCGCCGTCAGGGTGGTCTTGCCGTGGTCGACGTGACCGATGGTACCAATATTCACATGCGGCTTGTTGCGTTCAAATTTTGCTTTCGCCATTGTCATATACCTCCGGTATTATTGTTGAATTATCAGGCGCGATGCCCCAGGATCTTCTCGGCAATGCTGTGGGGCACCTCTTCATAGTGGGCAAACTGCATGGTGTAGTTACCGCGACCCTGGGTCTTGGAACGCAGGTCGGTGGCATAGCCGAACATCTCGCTCAGCGGCACGATGCCGTCGATGGAATGCATGCCCGCGTGGGCGTCCATGCCGGTCACGCGACCGCGCCGGGCGCTGATGTCGCCCATGACGTCGCCCATGTACTCGTCGGGCACGACGACCTCGATCTTCATCATCGGCTCCAGAAGCGCGCAATCCGCCTTGCGCAGGGCTTCCTTGAAGGCCATGGAGCCGGCGATCTTGAACGCCATCTCGGAGGAATCCACCTCGTGGTAGCTGCCGTCGATCAGGTCGACGCCGAAGTCCATGACCTCGTAGCCGCCCAGGCTCCCGCTCAGGGCCGCCTCACGGATGCCCTGGTCCACAGGGCCGATGAATTCCTTGGGAATCACGCCGCCCACGATCTTGTTGTTGAACTCGTAGCCGGAACCGGCCTCGCGGGGATAGATCTCGATCACGCAGTGACCGAACTGGCCATGGCCACCGGTCTGGCGAACATAGCGGCCCTCCGCCTTGGCGCGCTTGCGAATGCACTCCTTGTAAGCGACCTGGGGCTTGCCCACGGTGGCCTCCACGCGGAACTCGCGCAGCAGGCGATCCACGATGATCTCCAGATGCAGTTCACCCATGCCGGCAATAATGGTCTGGCCGGTGGACTCGTCGGTGTAGGTTTTAAAGGTGGGGTCCTCCTCCGCCAGGCGGACCAGCGCCAGGCTCATTTTGTCCTGGCCGGCCTTGGTCTTGGGCTCGATGGCCACGCGGATGACGGGGTCCGGGAACTCCATGGATTCCAGGATGATCGGCTGGCCCTCGTTGCAGATGGTGTCGCCGGTGGTGGTCTCCTTAAAGCCCACGACGCCACAGATGTCGCCGGCGCGGATCTCGTCGATCTCCTCGCGGTGGTTGGCGTGCATCCTCAGGATGCGGCCCACGCGCTCGCGCTTGCCCTTGGTGGAATTATAGACGTAACTGCCCGCCTTCAGCGTGCCGGAATAGACGCGCACGAAGGCCAGCTTGCCCACGTAGGGATCAGCCATGATCTTGAAAACCAGGGCCGAGAAGGGGGCGTCATCGGAAGACTCACGGGAAATCTCCTCATCCTTGCCGGGCTTTGTCCCCGTTACCGGCGGGATGTCGATTGGCGAAGGCAGGTAGTCCACGATGGCGTCCAGCAGGGGCTGCACACCCTTGTTGCGGTATGAGGTACCGCACAGCACCGGGTTCAGCTTGCCCTCGATAGTGCCCTTGCGCAGGCCAAGCATGATCTCCTGCACGGTCAACTCTTCGCCGTCCAGGTACTTCATCATCAGGTCGTCGTCGCACTCGGCGGCGGCCTCGACCATCTTGGCGTGGTACTCCTCAGCCATCTCCTGGAGATCCGCGGGGATGTCGGTCTCGTCCATAGTAGTGCCCATCTCGTCGACGTAGATCTCGGCCTTCATCTTGACCAGGTCCACCAGGCCGACGAAGCTGGCCTCGGAGCCGATGGGAATCTGGATCGGCACGGCGTTGGCCTGAAGCCGTTCCTTCATCATCTCCACCACGCGGAAGAAGTCGGCGCCCACGATGTCCATCTTGTTGACATACGCAAGCCTTGGCACGTGGTACTTGGTCGCCTGGCGCCACACGGTTTCGGACTGGGGCTCGACGCCGCCCTTGGCGCAAAAAACGGAGACCGCGCCGTCCAGCACGCGCAGGGAGCGCTCCACCTCGACGGTGAAATCCACGTGGCCGGGGGTGTCGATCAGGTTGATCTGATGGCCCCGCCATTCACAGGTCGTCGCAGCAGAGGTGATGGTGATGCCGCGCTCCTGCTCCTGCTCCATCCAGTCCATGGTCGCCATGCCCTCGTGCACCTCGCCGATGCGATGGGTGCGGCCGGTATAATAAAGGATGCGCTCGGAAGTGGTGGTCTTACCGGCATCGATGTGAGCCATGATGCCAATGTTGCGTACATGATCCAGTGAATGTGTTCTCGCCACAGTCTTTTCCTCTTTCTTTAAATCTAAACCCTTCAAAGGGGATAATCTTAACAGTTCCCTATAGCATCATCAGCACGCATATTGCGTGCTGATGAATGTTTTTATGATATTGAGCGGACTTGCCTCGCTTACCAGCGATAGTGGGCAAAAGCCTTGTTGGCCTCGGCCATCTTGTGCATGTCCTCACGACGCTTCACGGCATTGCCGGTGTTGTTGGCGGCATCCATGATCTCGCCGGCCAGGCGGTCGGCCATGCTGCGCTCGCCACGCTTGCGCGCGAACATTACCAGCCAACGAAGGGCCAGCGTCTGACGGCGCTCGGGACGAATCTCAATGGGCACCTGGTAGGTGGAACCGCCGACGCGGCGGGCCTTGACTTCCATGGCGGGCATGATGTTCGCGATGGCCTGGTTGAAGACCTCCATGGCCTCCTTGCCGGTCTTGGCGGCAACAATATCAAAAGCATCATAGCACACGGCCTGCGCGACGCCGCGCTTGCCATCGTACATGACCTGGTTGATCAGCTTTGTAATGATGGTCGTTCCATATACCGGATCCGGAAGCACTTCGCGCTTCGGGATAAAACCACGTCTGGGCATGTTTTTCACTCCTAATCTGTAATCGGACGTCAAGTGAACGAGAGACAGGTAAAAGCTCAAGCGAAAGTTGGCGCTTTCGCCGTCGCCCGGCTCAAATTGTCCCCGCGCATATTCCCACGTTCCAAATGGACCATGCGTTCGGGCATCTCAAGCCGTTTTCACCAATGTAAGAGAAATTTCTTCCCCTTACTTCTTCGGACGCTTCGCGCCGTAGAGGGAGCGGCCCTGCATGCGCTTGGCAACGCCAGCAGCATCGAGAGCGCCGCGGATGATGTGGTAACGTACGCCAGGGAGATCGCGGACCTTGCCGCCGCGGATCAGCACAACCGAGTGCTCCTGCAGGTTGTGACCGATACCCGGAATATAGCAGGTACCTTCGATATTGTTCGTCAGACGAACACGCGCAATTTTACGCAAAGCGGAATTCGGCTTCTTGGGGGTCTGCGTCTTGACGGACATGCAGACGCCGCGCTTCTGCGGACAGGACTGCAGAATCGGGGAATTCGACTTGCTGGTTACCTTTTCTCTACCCTTGCGGATCAACTGGTTGATCGTCGGCATTGAAGAAAAGCACCTCCTGAACTATTATGGATCTTCTTTAGCCTCTATATACACTTCCGCAACCCTGGAAGGACATAGCAAAATAAATATCATTTCCGAATGCCGGCAGAGGCGGTTTTAACCTCCACGCCGCAGGCCTCGCCCAGCTGCTTCATGCTGTCCACCTCGACCATGCGCACACCGGCTTCGTTGCAAGCCTGGCGCACCTGGCGCACAATGAACAAATCGGCATCCCGGGCAACGTAAGCCTCGGCGATCTGGCCCGCCTGAATCGCCCGAACGAGCCTGCGCGTACCGACAACCTTGTTTGTGTTCTTCAGCTTTTCAAGCATCGCCGCGCACCTCCCTCAAGCCATTTCGCTTTACACTCGAACTCATAAATAATAGCATTTACCGTTCTCAATGTCAAGCAAAAAAGCCCTGTTTGAGGCATTATATCGAATTTTTAACCTGAATCGGGCGTAATATCACAGGGCAACAGTCAGTGCCTTGCCCACCGGGGTCTCTATCCCGCCGCCATAAATATGCCCCCGGCGTCGTTGACAGTCTCGGAATCCTCCTTGTCCGGAAGCCCACGTACAGCGGAATCCCCACCTGCAGTTCAAAATCCTGGCTGGCAGGCGAAGTGTGGCTGAGAGAGGGGCACTGGGCTGTTACGAATTAGTCCCATAAAATTCAGACGGATATTGTTATTTTACAGTTGCGTTATTTGTAATTCTGTGGTAATATGATGTTATGATGGGTGTTTGTACATACTGCCTGCCGGTATTGTGTGCAAAAAGCGCGAACCGAATGATCCCAAAACAGGATTGGTGCGTTCTTTATGAATTTTCTGATTGATTTCCTCCACCAGGAGGTTCCCAAATCGGGTGGTCGTATGCCCGCATACTACCGCAAGGCGCTGTTTATCAGCGAGGTCATACTCGTCGCCTATTTCGTGGCAACCATCGCCCTGCTGTTCATCTCGACCGGCATATGGCTATGGCCGCCCGTCATCATCACAACGGTGACCATCTTCTGCGTGATGGACATGGACCACATGAGTCCACGGCTGAACCTGGCCCTGTTCGCCACGCTCATCGGCGCCTGGCTGGCCTGGTTTGTCTACCGATTCGGATGGTCAGCCGGCAGCCCGAACATACTCGTGCCCATACTGGCCATGGCATACTTCAACATCTATGAGCCGCCCCTGGGCAAGATCTTCTATTTCCTGGGGCTGGTAGCCTTCCGTGTGCTGCTGTTTTCCTATTCGCTGAAACACACCCCCGTCGGCGTGCTGGACAGCACCGATTCCCTCACCCTTCAGATCGTCAACAGCGTTATACCGCTGTTGATGCTGGCAATCGACTTTATACTTTTCAGCTCCAGCATACAGGCCAGTGAGCGGGAGTTGACCATCAACAACCAGGAACTGCACCGGGAGGCGGGCACCGACCCACTCACCGCCTTGCCCAACCGTCGCGCCATGCTGGATGAGATCGAACAGTTCCTGAAGAACGACCCCAACAGGCAGTTCTCCGTCGCCATTGCCGACATCGACTTCTTCAAAAAGGTAAACGACACCTACGGCCACAACTGCGGCGATTACACGTTAAAGGAGCTATCCGCCCTGTTCATGAAATGCGCCGGCGACAGGTACAAGGTCTGCCGCTGGGGCGGCGAGGAATTCTGCTTCTTCCTGCCAGGGATGAACATCGATGAAGCCGGCCGGGAGATGACCGATCTGAACATCGCCGTGCGGAAGATGACGCTGTGCTTCGAGGATCTGGTCTTTTCCATATCGATCACCATCGGCGTGGAGGAGAATGACTTTCAATCCACGATGGAACAGATACTGGACCGGGCCGACCGCAAGCTGTACATGGGCAAGGTGGGTGGCAGGGACCGCGTGGTGGTATAGCATCTTCCGACAAACGCCAACCGGGGCCATCCCAATCAGTGGATGGCCCCGGTTGGCGTTTGCGTATCATTGCATCATTACAGAGCGGCCTTGCGGATCGTGTTTCGGCCGCCTTCCTTGGCGCAGTAGAGCGCGTCGTCCACAGCCTTGTAGACGGCTTTCCGGTCCAGGTTTTCGCTGCCGTTCACCGTAATCACGCCCTGGTTGATGGTCAGGTGTCCTATGTGGGGAAAGATATGGCAATCCACCGTGCGGCGCAGATGCCCGGCAAAGGTGATGGACTTTCTCCATGTCGAAGTGCAGGTTTTTGACGGCGTAGGTGACGATCATCATGGAATAGTACAGTACGCCGCTGGTATCAAACACAAAGTGCTCCGGCGAGTTGAGCTTGTGTCCGCCGGGATAGCCGCCGAAGATATGAATGCCCCTGCGGCAGCCGCTACCTTCGTTACCGAAAATCATGTCAGCCGCATTGTCACAGGAATGCATGATGGCGGCAGCGAGAGTTTTCTGGTCATGTTCAACCGGTTTGCTCCCGAGGTCTCAATCACGATGGTCGCAAAGGACAACCTGATCTACAGCATGGATGTCAGCCGCGCGGCTGTCCGTTAATGAACATTCAAAACTATCATTTCTTCTCTTATTACTTCTAT
>ONJE01000131.1 GCA_900318045.1 uncultured Eubacteriales bacterium | reverse complement strand
GCGTTGTCGTCGGTCAACGTGCCCCGGCACGTCTCCCTCCTCCGCCTTGCACTGACGAATTCATTCGGCGCATTCTGTACGAATAATTTATGCACAGTCCCTAAGGTTCACATCGGATACCTTATAGTCCTTGTGAAACATAGCCTCATATTGCTCCACAAAGAGGCAAGCCACTTCTTCCATAATCATCCGTTCCGCCATGATATTCCATCCTCCACAGGTTTCTCTTGAATCAGTGATATATCACTATTCTACCACAAATTTTGATTTTAGTGACATATCACTGATATTTAAACCTCCCCTGTCCTATCATAGTGACAGATCACTTGGAGGATTGGCCTATGACAACCCAGGAAACCATCGCCGCCCGGATTCGGACGCTATGCCGGGAACGCGGCATCACGCCGAACGGACTGGCCAACCTCTCCGCCGTTCCGCAGAGCACGATCAAGAGCATATTAAATGGCGAAAGTCAAAATCCGGGGGCCGTTACGATCAAGAAGCTATGCGACGCCTTTGAAATCACCCTCGGGGAATTCTTTTCCACCCCGGAATTTGACGCGCTCGAACAGGAAATCAAATAAAATTTGGCGCTGTTCCATGCAGCGCCTTTTCTATACCCTGTTATCCGGCGTTGAAGTCCCTTGACTTGCCGCCAGCAAGCCTGCGGGCCTTCGCCTTGGTATGACGAAAAATCCGCTCGCATGCTTGCATACATTTAGATTGATATTAGACAATTTGCAAAAATCAACCTGTCCCTTTTACTTCTGACAAAATCCCGACAATTCGCTTTTCCCCAATTTTTCATTTACAAACCATATTATATATGTTAGAATAATCATGGTATCATCTGTGCTATGTGTGGACATTTCTACACAATTCACAGCTACAGGCCCCCTGTGGGGAATAAAATCTACTATTATGAAGGGAGTCGAGCATCGTGAAAGACACCTTTCGCGGCGGCGTCCATCCGGCAGGACGCAAAGAGCTGAGCCGGGACGTCCCGCTGCGCGAATTCCTGCCGACGGGCGAGATGGTATACCCGCTTGCCCAGCACATCGGCAAGCCGGCCAAGCCCATCGTGAAAAAGGGCGACACCGTGCTGGTGGGCCAGCGCATTGCCGAGGCGGACGGCTTTGTATCCGCCCATGTCATCTGCTCCTGCTCCGGCACGGTAAAGGGCATCGAGAAGCGGCTGACGCTGATGGGCTCAATGGCCGACTGCATCGTAGTGGACAACGACGGTCAGTTCACCCCCGCTGAGGACTACACCCAGCGCCAGGACACGGCCTCCATCGCCAATGGGGATATACTCTACCGCATCCAGAACGCGGGCATCGTGGGCCTGGGCGGCGCGGGCTTCCCCACTCATGTGAAGCTGCAGCCCAAGAACCCGGATCTGATCCGCTATGTCATCGCCAACGGCGCGGAGTGCGAGCCCTACCTGACCTGCAACGACCAGCTGATGCGCACCGAGGCCGACGCCATCGTCGAGGGGCTTGAGCTGGTGCTTCGGCTGTTCCCGAACGCCGAGGGCGTCATCGGCATCGAGCGCAACAAGCCCGAGGCCATCGAAGCCATGCAGAAGGCCGTTTCCGGCAAGGCGCGGATGCGTGTGCTGCCACTGAAGACCAAGTACCCCCAGGGCGGCGAGCGCAGCCTGATCCAGGTGATTGCCGGGGTGGATTTCCCCATCACCAAGCTGCCCGCCGACGTGGGCTGCGTGGTGGACAACGTGGGCACGCTCTACGCCATCCAGCGGGCCGTGGTGTACAACGAACCGCTGTACAAGCAGGTGTTCACGCTGACCGGCGACGCCGCGGCGAAGCCCGGCAACTGGATCGTGCGCGACGGCGCCAGCTTCGCCGAGCTCTTGCAGGCCTCCGGCGGAATCAAGGACGGCGTGCTTTTGAAGAAGGCGCTGGTAGGCGGCCCGATGATGGGCATCGCCCTGGGCAGCCTGGATGTGCCCATCCAGAAGCAGAACAACGGCCTGACGCTGATGACCGAGGATCCCAACGAGCTGGCCGAGGCCCAGATGACGGCCTGCCTGCACTGCGGGCGCTGCACCACCGTCTGTCCGGTGGGGTTGCTGCCCCAGCTGATGGCCGACGCCGCCATCGCCCACGACTACAAGCGCTACGACGAAAAGCTGTACGGTCTGGAGTGCATCCAGTGCGGCAGCTGCACCTACATCTGCCCGGCCAAGCGGCCCCTGATGCAGATCTTCAAGCAGACCAAGGCAGAAATCATGGCGCAAAAGCGCGCGCAGGCTGCGCAGGCGGGAGGTAAAAAATGAATACGATGCTGAATCTTTCCTCCAGCCCCCACGTCCGCGACCGGTGGACCACCGCCTTCATCATGCGGGTGGTGCTGCTGGCGCTGTTGCCGGCCACGCTGGTCGGCGTGATCCACTTCGGCGTGCACGCGCTGCTGGTGGTTCTGCTGAGCGTGTTCACCGCCGTACTGTGCGAGCTGGTGTTTGACAAGCTGTGCCACAAGCCCGACACCTGGAAGGACGGCAGCGCCGCCGTGACCGGCCTGCTGCTGGCCCTGTCGCTGTCGCCGTCGGTGCCGCTGCACCTGCCGGTGCTGGGCAGCATGTTCGCCATACTGGTCTGCAAGTGCTGCTTCGGCGGCCTGGGCAAGAACTTCATCAACCCCGCCCTGGCCGGCCGCTGCTTCCTGCTGATCTCCTTTGGCAGCGCGATGTCCAACTTCGCCGTCGACGCCGTGTCCTCCGCCACCCCGGTGGCGCTGCTGATGAATGGCGAGCCGGTAAACGTCACCAAGATGTTCCTGGGCCTGACCGACGGCGTCATCGGCAGCTCCGCACTGGCGCTGCTGGTGGGCGGCCTGGCGCTGTGGGCTTTCGGGTTCATCCACGGCCAGATCTGCTTCTCCGTGCTTGCCATGTTCACACTGGTGATCGGGCTGTTCGGCGGCCAGGGCTTCAACCTGCCCTTCCTGCTGGCCCACCTCAGCGGCGGCGGCGTGATCATGGCGGCCTTCTTCATGGCCACCGACTATGTTACTTCCCCCGTCACCCGGCTGGGCCAGGCCATCTACGGCTGTCTGATCGGCCTGCTGGGCGGCATCTTCCGCCTGTACGGCGGCACCGCCGATTCCTTCAGCTACTGCGTGATCACCGGCAACCTGTTCACCCCGCTGATCGACCACTACATCGTGTCCAGGCCCTACGCCTTCACGAAGTATTCCATCATCCAGCAGGCGCGCGCCTCCGGCATTCCGGTGTACAAGCGCATCCCCCGCCCGGTCCTGGTGCTGACGGTGATCGCCGCCATCGCGGGCCTGGCCCTCAGCGGCGTCTATGTTCTGACGAAAGACACCATCGCCGACCAGAAGCGCGCGGCCCAGGCGGCCTCCTACCTGGTGGTCTGCCCCGACGCCGACCACTTTGAAACCAGCGAGGCCCTGGACAAGGCCATCGCCGACCTGAACGGCGAGACCTACGGCTCTGGCTTCGGGCGCGTGACCATCAACGAGGCCTTTACCGCCTTGGACGCGGACGGCAATGTGACCGGTCACGCCATCAGCGTCACCACCGCCGACGGCTACCACGGCAACATTACCCTGGCAGTGGGCATCGACGACGACGGCTCGCTGAACGGCATCTCCTTCACCGAGCTGAACGAGACCGCCGGCCTGGGCATGCGGGTGGACGAGGACGAATTCAAGGGCCAGTTCGCCGGCAGGGCCGTAGAAAAATTCACGCTGAACAAGGCCGGCGGCTCCACCGCCGATGACGAGATCGACAGCGTCTCCGGTGCGTCCACCACCTCCGGCGCGGTGGTCAACGCCGTCAACGCTGCCCTCGACTTCTACAAAAATACAGTGAAGGGGGGCGCCTGAGCATGAAGAACAAGTACATTGAGCGCATTTACAACGGCGTGATCAAGGAAAACCCCACGCTGATCCTGATGCTGGGCATGTGCCCCACGCTGGCGGTGTCCACCCGTGCGATGAACGGCATCGGCATGGGCCTTTCCACCACGGCGGTGCTGATACTGTCCAACCTGGTCATCTCCCTGCTGCGCAAGGTAATCCCCAACCAGGTGCGCCTGCCCAGCTACATCGTGGTCGTGGCCTCGCTGGTGACGGTGGCAGAGCTGTTGATCCAGGCTTACCTGCCCTCGCTGTACACGGCATTGGGCCTCTATATCCCGCTGATCGTGGTCAACTGCATCATCCTCGGCCGCGCCGAGGCCTACGCCAACAAGCACACCCCCCTGCTCGCCGTGATGGACGGCCTGGGCATGGGCATAGGCTTCACGCTGGCGCTGACGCTGGCAGCCCTGTTCCGCGAGATTCTGGGCAACGGCACCGCCTTCGGCGCGCAGATACTGCCCAAGAGCTTCGATCCCATCGGCATCTTCATACAGCCTCCGGGAGCGTTCCTGATCATTGCCTTCATCATGGCGGTCATGAACGCCATCGGCATCAAGACCCGCCAGCGCAAGCTGGTCGACGGCGGTTGTGACGGCGTGTGCGCCAATTGCGCCGCTGCCTGCGATAAATCCGGGGAGGTGAGCGCAAAGTGAACAACAGCCTGATACTGATCGTCATCACCGCCGCCCTGATCAACAACGTGGTGCTGAACCAATTCCTGGGCATCTGTTCGTTCCTGGGTGTTTCCAAGCAGATGAACGCCTCCATCAGCCTGGGCGGCGCGGTAATCTTCGTCATCACCATCGCCTCGGCGGTGGCCAGCCTGCTGTACGATTATGTCCTCGCGCCCCTGGGCCTGGACTTCATGAAGACCATCGTTTTCATACTGGTCATCGCAGCCCTGGTGCAGATCGTGGAGATGTTCCTGAAGAAGAAATCCCCGAGCATGTACCAGGCGCTGGGCATCTACCTGCCCCTGATCACCACCAACTGCGCGGTGCTGGGCGTGGCCCTGACCAATGTGCAGAACGGCTATAACTTCACCCAGTGCGTGTATTCCGGCTTCGGCACGGCCGTGGGCTATACCATCGCCATCGTGCTGCTGGCCAGCATCCGCAGCCGCATCCGCGAGGAGGATATCCCCGCCCCGCTGCGCGGCGCACCCATCGTACTGATTTCCGCGGCGTTGATGTCCATCGCTTTCATGGGCTTCTCCGGCCTGTCGTTCTGACGGAAGGGGGATAGACATGACAACCATCATCATTACAACGCTCGTGATCGCCGCCATCGGCCTGGTGGTCGGCGTGGGCCTTGTGTTCACCGGCGATAAATTCAAGGTGGAAGTGGACGAACGGGAGAGCGCCGTGCGCGAGGTTCTGCCCGGCAACAACTGCGGCGCCTGCGGCTTCGCCGGCTGCGACGCGATGGCGGCCGCCATCGTCAAGGGCGAGGCGCCGGTCAACGGCTGCCCCGTGGGCGGCGATCCGGTGGCCCAAAAGGTGGGCGAGATCATGGGCCAGAGCGCCGGGGCAACCGAGCGCAAGGTGGCCTTTGTACACTGCAAGGGCAGCTGCGACGTGACTCACAACCAGGGCCACTACATCGGCATACAGGATTGCCGCAGCGCCGTGCTTGCCGGGCTGAACCTCACCGATTGCGGCTACGGCTGCCTTGGCCTGGGCTCCTGTGCCGCCGCATGTCCCCAGGATGCGATCCAGGTGGTGGACGGCGTGGCCATGGTCAACCGCAAGCGCTGCATCGGCTGCGGCCTGTGCGCCAAGGCCTGCCCCAAGGGGCTGATCGAGCTGGTGCCCGCCTCCAAGCGGGTCATCGTGCAGTGTTCCAACCACGACAGGGGTCCCCTGGTCAAGAAGGTCTGCACCGCCGGCTGCATCGGCTGCATGCTGTGCACCAAGCAGTGCGAGTTTGATGCCATCCACGTCACCGCCAACCTGGCGCAGGTGAACTACGACAACTGCACCCAGTGCGGCAAGTGCGCCCAGAAGTGCCCCGCCAAGGTCATCACCCTGCCTCCGGCAAACTGACGCCGGACGGAAGATAAGGAAGGGATGATAGATATATGGAAAAAAAGACGATCGCCATGCTGGTGGTATCGGCAGTGATCCTGATCCTGGGGATCGTATTCGCCTGCGGCATCGGCCGGGGCGGCGAGGTGATCTACCAGAAGCCCAGTCCCTATACCGCCGAGCGCAGCAACGATTACAGCAGTGTGCAGGTGGCCATGTCCATTCAGGGCGATGAGATCCTCGACGCCGAGATCACCTCGTCCGGCGACAACGACCTGCTGACCGACGAGCTTCGCGCCCAGTGGGCCGACTCCATCGTGGAAAACCAGTCCTACGAAAACGACGTGATCTCCTCCGCGTCGCTGAAATATTCCGCCGACTCCGTCAAGGAGGCCGCCGCGGACATCTTCACCCAGGCCGGACTGCCCACCCCAGAGCCCGCGGCCACGCCCGAGCCGGAGCCGACGCCCGAAGCCGAGGTGCCCGCCGATGGGGCCGGAACGCCGGCTGATGGCAATTTCCACGTGGAAAAGACCACCGATTTCAGCACCATCGACGTGGGCATCACCGTCGAAGGCGGTAAGATCACCGACGCGAGCGTCGCCTCCGCCGCCCTTGAGGGCCAGGTGGACATGCTCACCGACGACATCCGCAGCGCCTGGGCTTCCCAGATCGTTGAGAAGCAGGCCGTGGACGCCGTCTCCGGCGTCACCGTCTCCTCCAACGCCGTGCAGGAGGCCGTCGATCAGCTGATGGTGCAGGTCAACGGCGGCGAGGAAGTCGCAGGGCTGAATGACGGCACCTATCACATACAAAAGACCACCGATTTCAGCACCATCGACGTGGAGATAACCGTCGAAGGCGGCAAGGTTACCGCCGCGAACATCACCTCCGAGGGCGCCAACGACCTGCTCACCGACGACCATCGCGCCGCCTGGGCCCAGCAGATCGTTGAGAAGCAGGCCGTGGACGCCGTCTCCGGCGTAACCATCTCCTCCAACGCCGTGCAGGAGGCCGTCGATGAACTGATGGCCCAGGCCGCTGCCGACAGCGAAGCCGCTGAAGATAGCGGCAGGATTGCAGCGCTGGAGGCCGCGTTGGCCGAAGCCAATGCCCGCGTCGAGGCCGCCGAAGCCAGGGCCGCCGAGCTGGAAACCGCCAACGAAGCCGCCGAAGCGAAGGTGGCCGAGCTGGAAGCCGCCGCTGCCGCGGTGGCTGCGGGCGATATCAAGGCCGAGTCCGATGCGGCAACCGAGCCCGGCAACCTGGTGGACGGCACCTACGCCGTGCGCAAGACCACCGATTTCAGCACCATCGACGTCGCCATTACCGTGCTGGACGGCAACATCACCCAGGCCGTCGTGTCCTCCGAGGGCGAGAACGACCTGCTGACCGACGACAACCGTGCCGCCTGGGCCCAGCAGATCGTCAAGGACCAGGCTGTGGACGCCGTCTCCGGTGTCACCGTCTCCTCGAATGCCGTACAGGAAGCCGTGGACGAGCTGATGGCCCGCGCCAGGGGCGAGGCGGCAGAGGCCGAGGACCAGGAAGCCACCAACGCCGATAACCCCGACATCTCCCGATTCACCCGCCCCAGGCCCGTGACCGGCGCCGAAGCCGCCGATGCCGGGACCGAGGAGGCCGCCGCGACCGAAG
>ONJE01000393.1 GCA_900318045.1 uncultured Eubacteriales bacterium | reverse complement strand
TGGATATGAGAACTGTAGTGATGATGAGTGGGACAGCCTAACAGACGGACGCTTGCTCTCGTGGATGTATAGTCATGGAGACTATATGGCCTGCGAAAGTCTGCGTATTATGATCAAAGACCAAAAGCCTACTCGTTCTTTAGCATATAAGGTGCTATACAATTTGGATCGTGAGGCTGCATACGATTTGCGCGAAGCTGAAACACCTTACCAAGTTGGAGAGGTTATGGCTCGACAACTCATTGGCTGGCAAACGCTTGACGATGCTTCTTTTGCTGAGAAGATTTTCGACTATAGTGACCCAAATGGACGATTCTTCTATTTCGCACAGTTACATGGCTGGTTTGAAGAAATCAGTCAGGCTCGCGATTGCTTCGACTTGAGTAGTGAAGTTAATCGTGAACGTCTTGGCGCTTACGATTTACACACAGCAGCCTATCGCTTCTGTCGTATATTAGGAGCCATGCCTTCTTATCAATTAGAAGACGGTACAATTCTTAAGACACCTAATAACATAGATAAGCTAGCTTATCGTCCCCAGTTGTTGGCTGCCATTAAACGTGGCTCTTTCTGTCAATGGATGGCTGTTTTCTACCATGAGGATCCACATAAAGAGTTTTTGGAGACTTACAGCTATGAACATAAATTGGAGGAATGGCTGAATGAATCCGAAGAAACAGTTTACTGAAGGCCTCATTACCAACAACCCCGTCCTTGTCCAGCAGATCGGCATGTGCGCCACCATGGCCATCACGACGACGCTCTTCAACGGTGTGGGCATGGGCCTGTCCGTTTTGATCATCCTGACCTGCTGCAACGTGGTCATCTCCCTGATCCGCAAGATCATCCCCGAGGAGATCCGGCTCGCGATCTTCGTGGTCGTCATCGCCACCTTCGTCACCATCGTGGACCTGCTGCTGCAGGCATACGTCCCGGCCCTGAGCGAGGCGCTGGGCGTGTTCATCCCGCTGATCGTCGTCAACTGCATCATCATCGGCCGCGCGGAGGCCTTCTGCCAGAAGATGCCCGTGGGCGCCTCCTTCCTGGACGGTATTTTCCAGGGCCTGGGCTACACCTGCGTGCTGATCGTCATGTGTGTGGTGCGTGAGTTCCTCGGCGCCGGGCGCTTCGGCGGCGGCCTGATCGACGTGGCCAACGGCTTCCGCTTCACCCTGGACGGCACGGGCGCCGGCATCCAGATCTTCCCCGCCGAGTACGGCGCCTCGATCCTCTCCCTGCCCTTCGGCGGCTTCTTGACGCTGGGCGTGCTGATCGCCGTCATGCAGTATGCGCTCAAGAAGGCCGAAAAGAAAAAGGCCGCGGCTGAAAAGGCCGAGGCCGATGAAGAGAAGAAGGAGGTCGCCTGAGTATGCTGAGCAGCATTATTGAGATCTCGCTGGGTGCGATCCTGATCAACAACTTTATCTTCTCGCAGTTTCTGGGCTGCTGCCCCTTCCTCGGCTGCTCCAACAAGGTGGACACCGCCTTCGGCATGGGCCTTGCGGTGGTGTTCGTCATGGGCCTGGCCTCTGCCATCTGCTGGGTCATCAACGAGTATATCCTGGTGGCGCTGGGCCTGGAGTTCCTGCAGACCCTGGCCTTCATCCTGGTCATCGCGGCGCTGGTGCAGTTTGTGGAGATGTTCCTCAAAAAGTCCGTTCCCGCCCTGTACTCGGCCCTCGGCATCTACCTGCCCCTGATCACCACCAACTGCGCGGTGCTGGGCGTGGTGCTGCTGAACGTGCAGAACAAGTACAACTTTATCGAGTCCCTGGTCTACGGCATCACCGGCGGCGTGGGCTTCCTGCTCGCCATCGTGCTGTTTGCCAGCGTGCGTGAGCGCGTGGAGTTTGCCGATTATCCCGAGTGCTTCCACGGCTTCTCCATCTGCCTGGTTTCGGCGGCGCTGGTGGCCCTGGCCTTCATGGGCTTCAGCGGCATGGCCATTCCAGTATAAGGAGGGGGCAGACATATGAAATCCATTCTGTTATCCATCCTTGTTCTGGGCGTGCTGGGCGGCCTTTTCGGCGCTCTGCTGGCCTTCGCCTCCAAGATCTTCCACGTGGAGGTCGACCCCAAGCAGGCCGCGGTGCGTGAGGCCCTGGCCGGCGCCAACTGCGGCGGCTGCGGCTATCCCGGCTGTGACGGCTACGCGGCTGCGGTCGCCCGTGGCGAGGCCCCCTGCAACCGCTGTGTGGCGGGCGGCGCGGCTACGGCTGCCAAGGTGGCCGAGATCATGGGCGTGGCCGACGACGCGGCGGAGAAGATGGTGGCCTTCGTGCCCTGCTCCGGCGGCGCCGGCAATGCGGAGATGCGCTTCAACTACACCGGGCCCCAGGACTGCCAGGCGGCCATGCTCTTCGGCGGCAAGAGCAACAAGCTCTGCACCTTCGCCTGCATCGGCCTCGGCAACTGTGTGCGCGCCTGCCAGTTTGACGCCATGCACATTGTGGACGGCGTTGCCAAGGTGGACCGCTCCAAGTGTGTCGGCTGCGGCGCCTGCGTGGACATCTGCCCCAAGAGCATCGTCAAGCTCATCCCCGAGAGCCAGAAGATCATGCCCGCCTGCTCCAACAAGGA
>ONJE01000134.1 GCA_900318045.1 uncultured Eubacteriales bacterium | reverse complement strand
GGCCTGAGCGCCTTTGGCATGCAGACGGTATCCACAATATCATCATAGTTGCTGAGCAGAACCTCTGCGTCATCGAAGGATTGAATCCCGGAACCGGACAGATCGACCGATGCTTCTTCACCGGAGAAGTTCACCGCTATGAGCAGTTTGTCGCTTTTGTTTTCCCTGGTGAACGCATAAATCTGCTCACTTGTAGCGGCAACCTCACGATAATCACCGTCGTAGAGAACCTCGTTGGCCTGCCTGAAATCCGCAAGTCGGTAGTACCATTCCAGCACGGAAGAGGTATCGGCGGTTTCCGTCTCGGTGTTTTCCACGGCGTAATCATCATGAACAGGCAGCCAGGGCGAGCCGGTGGTGAACCCGGCGTTGGCTTCGGTATTCCACTGCATCGGTGTGCGTGCGTTGTCCCGACTGTGCAGATGGACGAATGACAGGGCTTCAGCCTCGGAGTAGCCCTCGTTGATGGCAGAGTTGTACTGGTTCCTTGAATTCAGATCATTGTAGTAGTCAATGCTCGGCCAAGCCACGTTTTTATAGCCCAGTTCTTCCCCCTCGTAGATAAAGGGCGTTCCACGAAGCGTGAGCAGCACAGTCCCCATGGCACGACCGGCAAGGATTGGGTCGGCGTTCTCCGGGAAATAGCAGTCGATGGATCGCGGCTTGTCGTGGTTCTCAAAGAAAATGGGGCACCAGCCGTTCTCCTCCGTGGCCTCCTGGCTGGCCGTCAGCGCCCTCTTGACATCTGTCAGCGTCCATTGATTTTCAACACGCCAATTACCTCCGTCAACAAAGTGATCGAAAGAGAAGATCATGTCGAAAACACCGTTGCTTCCGACCCATTGCGGCAAAGCATCAGGGGCGACACCGTTGGCCTCTCCGACGGTGAAGATATCTGTGCCCACCTGAACCTTCTGCTTGAATTCATGCAGAAAATCCAGTATGCCATCCGTGTTGGCTGTCATGGCGTGAATGTCCGACATGCCGTCGACGCCATCCGGTTTGCCGTTGACAAAGACAGCAGGCTTCTTGATGTACGGAATGGCGTCCATTCGGAAGCCACCCACCCCCTTGTCTACCCAGTAGTTGGCAATGTCGTACAGCGCTTGCCGGACCTCAGGATTCTCCCAGTTGAGATCTGGCTGGGCGGCTGCAAAGGTGTGGAGATAATACTGCTGGCGCGCTTCACACCACGTCCAGGCGGATTCGCCGAATATGCCGCGCCAGTTGGTGGGTTCGCTGCCGTCGGGCTTTGCATCCCGCCAAATATACCAGTCACTGTAGGCATTATCCCTGCTCTTCATGGATTCCAGGAACCATTCGTGCTGATTTGACGTGTGGTTGTAAACCAGGTCCATCACGATACGAATGCCTCTTTGCCCGGCTTCTTCGAGTAGCGTGTCCATGTCCTCATTGCTACCGTACAGCGGATTGATGGTGTAATAGTCCGCCACGTCATAGCCGTTGTCCTCCATCGGAGATACAAATACCGGGGTAAGCCAGATGGCACCCACCCCGAGTTTCTTGAAATAGTCCAAATGTTGCGTGATGCCCGGAATGTCGCCGTAACCATCCCCGTTCGTGTCTTGAAAGCTGCTGACATAAACCTCGTAGACGTTGGTCCTCTGCCACCACGCGAGGGCATCCCCGGAGGATTCAGCAAAGGCATTCACGCACGAGAACCACGACAGGATCAACATACAAACCAGCATTATTGGCGCGAGACGTCGATTTTTCATATGATAACTTCCTCTCTGAGTTGTTCGATTCAGGTACCTTCGACAAATAACCTGTGCATAATTCTGCCCCAAGGGGTTGGAGCACAGCCTCCAGGATTCTATTCTATCACAGAAAGCTGTGCCTGTGTGGACAGCGGTGGGGCATTTCCGTTTACTTCTCTTACAGATGTGACGGGCAAACAAAGCGCCCCGCCCGCCGGATTTGTTACTGCTCAGCGTACACTCCCTCAGTCACGCTTCGCGTGCCAGCTCCCTCAGGGAGGGAGCCTTTTGGAGTGAGAATGCGCCTTACAGGCTCCCGTTCAGGCCCCCTCCCTGAGGGGGCTGGCTGGCCGTCAGGCCAGACTGAGGGAGTTTACCGGGGCCGCTGAGCTGTAACCGGATTTCCACTATTCCTTTTCCCGATATCCGGCCATAGCCTTGACTTTTAACACGCCCCCGCATTATAATGTCTGCACAGGCGATGACGGAGAGAGTAGCGCCAGCCGAAACCAGCAGAGAGCCGGGCAGGGTGAAAGCCGGCGGCGGAGGCGGCGCGAACATGGCTCCTGAGCTCCGGGCGCGAGCTGCCGCAAGGCTTTAGCGTCCGGCGTAGGCACACCTGCCGCCACGTTACAGGCAAACAAGGCGCGGTTTTGGGACAGGCTGTTCCCGGGCCGCGTGAAAAGGGTTGGTACCGCGCGCCTCGCGCCCCTGAAGCCAGGGGCGCTCATTTTTTATTCTCATGACAACTTCTTTGAGCAAGAAAAGGGGGAAGATCATCATGCCGAAGCCTACGTTCTACATCACCACGCCCATCTACTATCCCAGCGGCAACATGCACATCGGCCACACCTATACCACGGTGGCGGCGGACACCATGACCCGCTTCAAGAAGCAGACGGGCTATGACACCTATTTCCTTACCGGTACCGACGAGCACGGCCAGAAGATCGAGCGGAAGGCTGCCGAGGCCGGCGTGACGCCACAGCAGTTCGTGGACAAGATCGTGGCCGAGACCAAGGACCTGTGGAAACTGATGAACATCGAATACGATGACTTCATCCGCACCACCGAGGATCGCCACATGAAGATCGTCCAGAAGATCTTCAAGCAGTTCTACGACCAGGGCGACATTTACAAGAGCGAGTACGAGGGCCTGTACTGCACGCCCTGCGAATCCTTCTGGACCCCCACCCAGGTCAAGGACGGCAAGTGCCCCGACTGCGGCCGCCCCGTGGAGCCCATGAAGGAGGAGAGCTACTTCTTCCGGATGAGCAAGTACCAGGACTGGATGATCAAATACATCGAGGATCACCCCGATTTCATCCAGCCGCCGTCGCGTGCCAACGAGATGCTGAACAACTTCCTGCGCCCCGGCCTCCAGGACCTGTGCGTCAGCCGCACCTCCTTCAAGTGGGGCGTGCCGGTGGACTTCGACCCGAACCACGTGGTCTACGTGTGGATCGACGCCCTGTCCAACTACATTACCGCCTGGTGGGCAAGGAGATCGTGCGCTTCCATACCATCTACTGGCCCATCATGCTCCACGCCCTGGGGCTGCCCCTGCCCAAGCAGGTGTTCGGCCATGGCTGGCTGCTGTTCGGCGAGGACAAGATGAGCAAGTCCAAGGGGAATATCGTCTATCCCGGCCCGATCGTCAAGCGCTACGGTGTGGACGCCCTGCGCTACTACCTGATGCGGGAGATGCCCTTCGGCGCGGACGGCAACTACACCAACGAGGCGCTGCTGACCCGCATGAACGCCGACCTGGTGAACGACCTGGGCAACCTGGTCAGCCGCACCGTGGCGATGATCGAGAAGTACTTTGGCGGCGTGGTGCCCGCGCCCGCCGGCTACGAGGGCCCTGACCTTGACCTGATCGCCCACTACGAGGCGTTGCCCGCCACTGTCGAGGAGCAGATGAACAAGCTGCAGTTTTCTGTGGCCCTGTCCGAAATCTGGAAGCTGATCGGCGAGTGTAACAAGTACATCGACCTCACCCAGCCCTGGGTTCTGTGCAAGAGCGAGGAAAACAAGCCCCGCCTGGGCACGGTAATGTACGTGCTGGCCGAATGCATCCGCGCCATCGCCGTGTACATCCAGCCCACCATGCCCTCCACCCCGGCGCGCATCTTCGCCCAGCTGGGCGTGACGGACGAGGCCCTGATGACCTGGGAATCCGTTCAGAAGTTCGGTCGGCTGAAGCCCGGCACCGTGGTGAAGAAGGGCGAGGCCCTGTTCCCCCGCGTGGACATCAAGAAGGAGCTGGAGGCCATGGCCGCCGAGAAGGACGAGGAAGCCCAGAAGGCGGAAAAGGCCGTGAAGAAGGAAGAAAAGAAGGCGGAAAAGACAACCGGGAATGCCGGAGACGGCATCGCCTCGTTCGACGACTTCATGAAGATCAAGCTGATCGCCGCGAAGGTCATCGCCTGCGAAAAGGTCGAAAAGAGCGATAAGCTGCTCAAGGAGACCCTGGATATCGGGGGCGGCCAGACCAAGACCGTCTGCTCCGGCATTGCCAGGTTCTACAGCCCCGAGGAGATGGTGGGCAAGACGGTGGTGCTGGTGAATAACTTCGCGCCGAGGAAGATGGCCGGCCAGGTGTCCGAGGGTATGCTGCTGTGCGCCGAGGACCCCGACGGTCGTGTGCGCCTGCTGAGCGTGGATGGCGACGTGGCCCCGGGCAGCGAAATCGGTTGATAAAGGAAATACCGCACAAACCCTTGATTACCCGCCAGGTAACCTGCGGTTTTTGCAGGCCACGGCTGACTAAAATTCACCTCGCTATCCTACCACCCTATCATGCGGTATTTCCTAAAGGAAAACTACGCATGATCAATCGGAGGGGAGGGGACGGAATGGATGGATGGAAAAAGGTGGGCAATGTACTCCAAGGCGCCATTACAGCATTGTTTGGCATATTGATGTTGTGCATTCTTTTTGCCACGGTAGCGCTCGATCGGAATATCGACAATCCGTTTGCGAATACGGTCCGGTTTGACAACGCAGCGTATTACCTGGCTGCGCTGGCCATGCTGTGCGGGCTGTTCTGTCTGTTCTGCCTTCGCCCTGCCTGTCTGCGCCCGAATGACAGGCGGATGACGCGCCGCGGCTACTATTGCGCGCTGGTCTTGACGGCTGTGGCCGTCGCGGTCCTGCAATTCTTCATCGCCCGATGGATGCCATTGCAGACGAAATACTACAGGAGCGATTATCGGTTTATCATGCGCGCAGCATGGAATTTGGCGCACGGCGGCTCTCTGGAGGGTTACAGCTATTTCCAGATGAGTCCCAACAACCTGAACATAACCATTCTGCTGTCCCTGGTCTACAGGCTGCTGCCCGAGCTTCGCGCCACCGTTTGGCTCGGCGCGCTGCTGAAGAACGCTTCCGCTGTGCTGGCTTCGCTGGGCGTGTACAACGTCACCGGGCGGGAGGATGTCGCCCTGGCGACGGGGGTGGTCGGCGAGATACTGGTCGCGCTGACCTGGAGGGCATTCATCGTCTATACGGACAATTACGGAATGATTTTTGTGGCGCTGATGCTGTGGGTCTGTACGACGCGCATCAGGCCGGAAATAAAGGTGCCGCTGATGACGTTTTTCGCGGTCATGGCGTCTTATATCAAGGTCACCAACCTCGTGGTCTTTGCTGCGGTCGCGGCCAACGGCCTGATCGGATGGCTGAGATCGGATGGGCGAGGGCTGAATATCCGGCGCATGGCCCTGTACGCGGGCTGTACGGTGGTTATGTTCGGCGCCATGTTTGGACTCCAGAACCCCATACGCGAGCATTATGGCTTCAAACCGGGTCCCTACCCCAAGGGCTGGCAGTTCATGTTCATGGTGGGCCAGACAAACCAGACCATCGGCACGACCGGCGGAAATAACAATGGCATTCGAAACGACTATATCAAGAAGTACAAGGATTTGGACAGGATCAACAGGGCTTTTTTTCAGCGAGGAATCAATCGCATCAGGCGGCGAGGCGTCCTTGGCAATATTGTCTTCTACGAAAAGAAGATCGATGTCGCATTTAACGACGGCTATTTTACCAACGTCCAGCCTTCGTCCATGAAGGATATGGACAGAAGCGCGCTGTATGACCTGTACATTCGTGAAGGGCGGTTTTATCAGCTTGGCGCGACGCTGTTCCAGATTCTGTGGGATGGGATCCTGGCGATTATGATGCTATATGCAGCCCTTGATGCGTGGCGGTTCCGCCGCAGGCACAGTAAAGCGCCCGCAGGCGCCTGCGCGTGGGAGCCGGCGCATGCGGACGGGACCGACAGGATGGTGACCCTGCTCAAGATTGCCATCCTGGCAATAGTCCTGTTTCTGATGCTGTTTGAAGGCCGGGCAAAATACCTGTATATGTTCATGCCGGTCTTCCTGATGGCCTTCGGTCTCATGCTCCATCGGATATTTGACTTGGTTTCCCGGGCGCTGCCTGGCATCCCGGGAGAGCTGCAACGCTGAGAGGAAGTGCGACATGCGCTTATTCGACACGCACTGCCACATCGCGGATCCCCGCTTCGACGGGGACCGTGATGCGGTTATACAACGTTTTCTCGATGCCGGGGTCCGGCGGGCGCTGGTCGTGGCCGATCCCCGCGAGCCGATTTACGACGGCCCCGAGGACGAGGGCGGCAAGCTGGTGGCCGTGGGCAACGAAGCGAAGGTGTTCTCAATCGTGGAGGGCCACGATTTCCTGTACGGGGCCGTCGGCGTGCACCCCCACAATGCCTCGGGGTGGGATGCCGGCGCCGAAGCAACGGTGCGGGAATACCTGAAGCATCCGAGGTGCCGCCTGCTGGGGGAGATCGGCCTGGACTACCACTACGACCTGTCCCCCCGGGACGTGCAGCGGAAAGTGTTCGACATCCAGTTGGATATGGCATTTGACCTCGGCATTCCGGTACAGCTGCACATTCGAGAGGCCCACGGCGACTGTCTGGACATGCTGCGGGAAAGGGCGAAGGCAGGGCGGATGCCGGGTGGCATCATGCACTGCTACACCGGCAGCTGGGAGAGCGCGAAGGTATATCTCGATCTGGGACTGTACATCAGCCTGTCCGGAGCGGTGACCTTCAAAAACGCGCCGAAGCTGTCAGAGGTGGCGCGGAACACGCCGGCCGACCGGCTGCTCATCGAAACGGATTGCCCCTACATGGCCCCGGTGCCCCTGCGGGGACGACGCAATGAACCCGCGTTCATCGTGCACACCTTCGGGAAGGTGGCCGAATTGAGAAATGAGGCCCCTGATTCCCTCGCCGAACAGCTGTGGAAAAATGCCAACCGGGCGATGGGGATTGAAACCTGAACATGGATACACCGGGCCTGCCACACTGCGGCGGGCCCGATATTTTTTTGCCCTTCTGCGCATACAATGGTCACGGAACGGAGGGGATGTCATGCAGAGTGGCAGCGAGACGCGGGTCGGGGAGGGGCACAGCCTGACGTTGACGGACCGCAAGCGGCTGAGTCTGACGGGCGTGGAGGACGTGGACTGCTTCAACGAGCAGATCGTGGTGCTGCGCACGCCCCTGGGAACGCTCAGCGTGGCCGGGGCGGGGCTGAACATCAGCCAGCTGAGCCTTGAATCCGGGCGTGTGGACATTGAGGGCGAGGTGGAAGCCCTGGAGTACAGCGGCGGCAGGAAATCCGGCGGGCTGCTGGGGCGACTGTTTCGATGATGCTGTTTGCCACGGTCGGCCAGGGATGGGTGTTCGCGTGGATGGTGGCGGCAGGGGCGCTGATCGCCTGTTGGTACGCGCTGCTTGCGGCGCTGCGGCACTTGCTGGCCGCGGGGTTCTGGCTGTCGCTGGCGGCGGACGTGGCCTTTGGCGTCGGGGCCGCGGCGATCTTCTGCGGCGCGCTGGTGACGGCGGACTATGGCAGGGTGCGCCTGTTCTCGATTGCGGGGGCGCTGGCGGGCTTCGCGCTGTGCGCCGCGGGCCTGTTTCCGCCTGCCCGACGGGCCGCAACCGCAGTTGGAAAGGCATTTAGTCATATTTTCGTCAAGCTTCGCAGCTTTCGTTGGATTAAAGTCATATTCAGATGACAGGAATTGGACCGTCAATGTCGAAATTGATTACAAATTGGCCGTGGAATTGGGTGCGGCGGCTGACCCGGTTGGGCCGGCTGGCCTGCGGGCTGTGGATCATTACGAAGGATGAGGTGGGGCGGATCATGCGACGCAGGGTGAAGCCCAGGTTCTGGGGATTTATGATCGCAGTGACGCTGATCGTTTTTCTCGCCAGCTTCATGGTGATGCGCGTTCGCTACGGCTATGGCGCACGGCAACTGGCACAGGCGCAGAGCGAGAAGAATGCCCTGGCAGCGGAAGCCGATGTGCTGAAGAAACAGCTCGATTACGCGCAGACCGACGAGTACGTGATGCGCGTCGCCCGGGATGAACTGAACATGATCATGCCCGGCGAGATTCGCTATGTGAACGGGTCGCGGTGACGTACCGTGAATAACGATTGTAGGGGCGCCGAAGCGGCGCCCCTACAGCGTATGTTTATCCTTTGTCTGACAGAGCAATACGGGAGGAATACCACATGTCAAACGAAATTTTTGGCTTTATCGGCTGCGGCAACATGGGCGGCGCGCTGGCGACGGCGGTGAGCCGCATCGTCGGGGGCGAACACATATTGCTGGCCAACCGCACCCCTGAAAAGGCGGCGGCGCTGGCCGGGGCCCTGGGAGCGCGGGCCTGCGACAACGTCAGGGCCGCCCGGGAGAGCGACTTCCTGTTCCTGGGCGTGAAGCCCTTCATGATGGCGGACATGCTCGCGGACATCCACGACGCCCTGGCGGGCAGGGAAAAGCCCTGCGTGCTGGTGTCGATGGCGGCAGGGCTGACCATGGCGACGATCCGGGAGATGGCTGGCGTCGACTGCCCCATCATCCGCATCAACCCCAATACGCCCTCCGCCGTGGGCAAGGGCCTGGTGATGGTCTGCGCCGATGGCATCGACAACGACGACCCCCGCATGGTCGCCTTCCGCGCGGCCATGGCCGGGGCAGGCCTGCTGGACGACGTGGAGGAGCGGCTGATGGACGCGGGCAGCGCCGTGGCCGGCTGCGGCCCCGCCTTTGCCGCGCTGATGCTGGAGGCATTGGCCGACGGCGGCGTGGCCTGCGGGCTGCCCCGGGCCAAGGCGCAGATGTACGCCGCCCAGATGATGCTGGGCACGGCGGCCCTGGCGCTGGAGACCGGCAGGCACCCGGGTCAGCTCAAGGACGCGGTGTGCAGCCCCGGCGGCACCACCATACAGGGCGTGCGGGCGCTGGAACGGGGCGGTTTCCGTAGCGCGACCTTCGAGGCCGTGATCGCCGCCTATGAGGCCACACTGGCCCTGGCAAAGAAGTGATGGCGACGGTCAACGTCGATACCTTGTGGTTGGCCGTGGCGGTGGTCGTGGCGGTTGCCGCGGTGGTGTGCGCGGCGCTGCTGTGGCGCAGGAGCGAGCGCCGGCAGCTGCGGATGATGGGCCGACTGCGGCAGGACGCCGACCGGCAGTCCGAAGCGGTTGCCCGCCTCAGCGAGGGCCTGAACGCCGCCCTGCGGCAGATCGAGGCCATGTCCGGCGCGATGGAGAACCGCCAGGACCGCATGCGCCGCACGCTGGACGAGCGCATGGAGCTGATGAACCAGGCCAACGAGCGTCGCCTGGAGCAGATGCAGGCGCTGGTGACCGACAAGCTGGATGGCAAACTGAACGAGTCGTTCCAGGCGGTCAACGGCCAGCTGGCCAATGTGCACAGGGGCCTGGGCGAGATGCGTGAGCTGGCCATGGGCGTCACGGACCTTCAGAAGATGCTGGGCGGGGTCAAGACCCGGGGTATCTGGGGCGAGGTGCAGCTGCAAGCCCTGCTGGAGGAGCTCTTCGCGCCGGGACAGGTGATTGCGAATGCGGCCATTCCCGAGGGTTCCCAGACCCGGGTGGAATTTGCCCTGCGGGTGCCCGCCGGGGAAGGGGAGCGGCTGTTGCCCATCGACGCCAAGTTTCCCCAGGAGGACTACCTGCGCCTGGTGGAGGCCGCCGAGGCCGGGGACGCCGAGCAGGTGCGCCGCTGTGGCGCTCAGCTGGAGCGGGCCGTTATGGAGCAGGCGCGGCGCATCCACGACAAGTACATCCGCCCGCCCCTGACCACCGACTTCGCCGTGATGTTCCTGCCCACCGAGAGCCTGTACGCCGAGGTTGCACGGCGGGAGGGCGTGATCGGGCGCGTTCAGGAGAGGTTTCGCGTGCTGCTGTCCGGCCCGGCCACGCTGTGTGCGCTGCTGACCAGCGTGCAGATGGGCATTCGCTCGGTGACGCTGGAGCGGCGCAGCGGCGAGGTGCTGGCCATGCTGGCGGGCATGAAACAGGATTTCGCCGGCTTCGACGCTTCCGTACAGCGCATGCGCCAGCGTCTGCTTCAGGCCGAGGGCGAGCTGGACGCCCTGGAGCGCCAGTCCCGAAGGGTGACCAGGGCACTTGAGAATGTGGACGACATCAAAGGGCCGGAATGACGTATGCCATTCCGGCCCTTTGATGTCGCGCTGTTCTACTTTGCCCTGAAGCTGAAGCCGTTGCGCATGCCGATGATGACGAACGAGACCGCCAGGCCGATCACCATCGTGACGATCATGGCGATGCGGGCGGTGTTCAGCTTCTGCCGCCATGCCCGCTCCAGGTAGCGGGGCAGCACGATGGCCAGCAGCGCCGCCACGATCAGCCCATAGGTGGCCAGCTCCTGCCCGAAGGCGAACAGGCAGATTACGATGGCGATGCCCACGGCCCCGCCGCCCAGGATCTGCCAGCGCTTCCACTGCTCGGGCGTCATGGCCGCGATGCGCTTCTCCATTTCGCTGGGGATGTAAGTGTCGTCGTCATCGTCGTCCTCTGCGTCCTCGCCCGCGTCCGTGCCTGTGGAGGCGGGTTCCGGTACGTCATCCACATAGGGCACGAAGTCCGGCCGGACGGGGGGCGCAACGGGTTGGGGCTCGGCCTGGGCGGCGTCATCGGGCGTTACAGCATGGCTGGGGATGGCATCGCCCCGCTGGAGCGCCGCAGCGGCTTCCGCTTCCAATCGGGCGATCTCCGCCTCGGTGGGCACGTGCTTTTCAGGGGCAGGATTGTTGTTCTGCTGATCCATGGTATTCCTCCTGGAGGGGTTTGTTCTGATTTGTCGGGGAGACGAGGGAACAGGGAACAGTCAACAGGGAACAGGACAAGCCGCGCGCTAAACGATACAACCAGGATAAAGGAAGCGTTTCCGCGATAAAATGAGACGCGGAATCCCTGAAAACCCTGTAGCGGCGACATAGACGCCACTACTGCATTCATTAGAAAAGGGCGTTGCCCCTGCAGCGTGTACGTTTTCATAATCCACGCGGCAGCCGCCATTCCTGTTCCCTGTTCTTCGGGCCTGCCGGCCCCATCGACAGGGGTCTGTCGACCCGTTCTCGCTGAAATCTGTCCACTGAAATCTGTCCACTGGACAGATTTCCGGGCGCTCGAACCACTGAAAACGCTCCACTGGAGCGTTTTTCGGGCGCTCGATGTCCCTGTTCCCTTTGCACTACCCTTTGCGTATCCGTTAACAGCTCGACAAAACAGAATTCTTCTCCTCCATTCTACCATCTTGACCCAAACAATGCAAGGGTTTATAATCAGTTCACAGGAGCGGCGGATAATAATGATGCGATAGAGTATATGCGCCCGCGGGCGCCTTTGAGGTGAAAGCATGTTTCACATACTGGTGGTGGAGGACAACGCCAATACCCGCAAGCTGATGGAGGCGGTGCTGACCCAGCACGGCTACCAGCCCATACTGGCCAGCGACGGCATCGAAGCCCTGGACGTGCTGGACCGCAAGCACGTGGACCTGATCGTGCTGGATATCATGATGCCCCGCATGGACGGCTACGAATTTACCCGAACGCTGCGGGAATCGGGCTGCGAGCTGCCGATCCTGATGGTCACGGCCAAGGAGAAGCCCGCCGACAAGCACAAGGGGTTTCTGATCGGCACCGACGATTACATGGTCAAGCCCGTGGACGAGGAGGAGATGGTGCTGCGCATCGCCGCCCTGTTGCGCCGCAGCCGCATTGTCAACGAACACCGGCTGACCGTGGGCGACACGGTGCTGGACTACGACGCCCTGTCGGTGAACACGCCCGGGGGCGAGCGCACCCTGCCCAAGAAGGAGTTCATGCTGCTGTTCAAGCTGCTGTCCTACCCGGGGAAGATATTCACCCGGCGGCAGCTGATGGATGAGATCTGGGACATGGATTCAGATACCGACGAGCGCACCGTGGACGTGCACATCAACCGCCTGCGGGATCACTTTCGGGACAGCCCGGACTTTGAGATCGTCACCGTGCGCGGCCTCGGCTACAAGGCGGTGAAGAAGGAGTGAAGCACCCGTTCAGGCGCAGGGACTGTCCCGACCTGCCCGTGCGCCAGGAGGACGAGCTGAAGCCTGGCTGGCGGCGGGATCTGCGGCGGCAGTCGTTGTACATGACGCTGTGGACCTTCCTGTTCAGCGTGATCGTGGCGGCGAGCATCATGGCCGCGGCGGCCTACGGCTTCCTGGTGTTCTTCGGGCTGCTGGCAAACCCGCTGTTTCGCACGCTGGCCATGCCGATGCTGCTGATGGTGTTCATACTGACCCTCGCGGCGGGCATGGGTCGCAGCAAGCTGCGCCCGATGGATGACCTGGTACGGGCGATGCACGCGGTATCCCGGGGCGATTTTTCCGTGCGCGTGGATGCCGAGGACGTGCCCGGGGACATGGGCGAGCTGGCCAGCAGCTTCAACGACATGGCAAGCGAGCTGGGCGGCCTGGAGCTGTTTCGCAAGGACTTCATCAACAATTTCAGCCATGAGTTCAAGACGCCCATTGTGTCCATACGGGGATTTGCCAAGCAGCTGGAGCGGGACGACCTGACCGACGCCCAGCGCCGGGAATACCTGGACATCATCGTTACCGAGTCGGACCGGCTGGCAAACATGGCCAGCAACGTGCTGCTGCTTTCAAAGCTTGAGAACCAGACCATCGTCACCGACCGGGAGGATTACCGCCTGGACGAGCAGCTGCGCCGCTGCGTACTGCTGCTGGAGAAGCAGTGGGGCGAAAAGGACCTGGAGCCGGACATTGAGCTGGAGGAAATCATCTACCGCGGCAACGAGGAGATGATGAACCACGTGTGGGTGAACCTGCTCAACAACGCCATCAAGTTTTCGCCCCGGGGCGGCGTGCTGACCGTGCGCCTGGCCCGGGAGGGCGGCGAAGTCGTATGCACTGTGGGCGACCAGGGCCCTGGCATGGATGAGGACACACGCAGGCGCGTGTTCGAAAAGTTTTATCAGGGTGACACCGCCCACGCCACCGAAGGCAACGGTTTGGGGCTGTCGCTGGTCAAGCGCATCGTGGACCTCTGTGGCGGCAGCGTTTCGGTGGAAAGCGCCCCCGACTCGGGCTCGACCTTCACCGTGCGCCTGCCGCTGGATTGATTTTGTGCGGTGTTTCCCATATAGCAGGCGTAAACAGGGTATGGACAAATCCACTATGGCATGTTACAATGATGTTATCGAATACAATAAAAACATGTGAACAGGAGGTTGTCCATTTGAAGTACAGATGGATTGCGTTGATCGTTGCGCTTCTGCTGTTGGCGGCGCTCCCGGCCTTTGCCGAGGGACGGCTGCCGGATTGCTTTGGAATGGAGGAAGTCATCCGCCTCTACAACGATCAGCTGGTGCAGTCGTTCCTGGCCGCCAACCGCACTCAGGCCGCGACAAAGGTGGCACAGTACAAGACCAGCGGAATTTCGCCGGAGGGCAATGAATTTATATTCAACAACCAGGATGGGCAGGTGCAAATCAGCGCCTGGTTCCCGGACGGCGATCTGAGCATGTCCGAGCCTCCCGTCAGGCTGGGCTTTACCTACGCCAACGGCGTGGATTATCAGGATATCCCGGTGCTCAAGAATGTCTTCGCCAACGTGATTTCACGGGCGGACAGCAGCGCTGACCTGAATGCGGTGCTGGAATGGATGAACGGCGCCACCAGGGGCAGCGAGGTGCTGCAAATGAACGGCTATGTGCTGTTGCACGAGCGCAACGATGTCGGTCATATTTACGCGCTGGCGGTCGAGGCGGAAAATGGCGGTGAGCCCGCGCCGGGACCGGATAAAGAACCTGAGCCGGAGCCGAAGTCCGATCCGATACCCGGTACGGTGTCGGATTCCGGGCCGGATATCATCAATGCACCGGAGCCTGAGCCCACCCATACGCCCCGGGTCGAGGCCGGCACCCTGCTGAGCTGGAAGGGCTTCGAGCTGACCCCGTTGCGCACCGAGCGCTGGCAGTTTTCAAGCGGCCAATTGTCCCTTCGGCTCTATCTGCGGGTCGTCAACGGCGCCAAGGATGAAATGTCGCTGCGGGCGGAGGATGTGACCGTCGACGGTGTCTCGCTGCCCTCGGGGGGCATCTATGACATCCGGCCGGGCACGGATACCGGCGCGGATTCCGAGGCGAATATACTGTTCTATCCCGAGGACAATACCAACAGGATCAAGAAGGCCGTGCTGGAAGGCAAGAAGTTGTCGATGAAGCTGGTGCTGCGCAATGACAGGACCCGCGAAGATGTCTATATGGAGAAGGTTTCGCTGGACCTGAGCGAACTGCCCAACGAGACCACGGTCTACGAGCCCTCCGGCGACCCCACGCCGACACCGGCGGCCACCCGAAAGCCTGAAGCCACCAGGGTCACGCCGAAGGCATCCTACAAGCCGCTTTTCGAGGGCGACAAGGGCGAGGACGTGCGCCGGATGCAGCGCAAGCTGATCGACCTGGGCTATCTTACCGACAGCGCCGACGGCAGCTTTGGTCCCCGTACCGCCGCCGCTGTGCGGGAATTTTGCGAGACCAACGGCCTGGGCTCGGATTCCTATGCCTCCGCGGCCATGCTTGAGAAGCTGTACAGCGGCAATGCAAAGCCCTATCAGGAGCCCTGGGTCCCCCTGATCTTCCTGGACAATGCCCGGGGCCAGTGGCAGAATTCCAGCGGCGACAAGCTGAGCTTCAGGGCGAAGGTGACCAACACCTCCCGAACGCACACGGTAAGGGCCTTTGAGTTCTACATGTACGCCACCGACGTGTGGGGAGACAAGATCTACGGCGACAGCATCTACTACGGCACTACCAGCAAGGCCGTCAAGCCCGGCCAATCCGTCTTCAGCGACTACTTCCTGCTTCCCAACCGCAGCAGGATCAGCAAGGTATGGTGTGGCGTGAAGAAGGTCATATTCAGCGACGGCACCATCCGGGAAAACAGCACCGTGGATTACGGCTGCTGGACCGTCAGGTAGTGACAGATATTGGCAGAACAACGATAGGAGGGCATGCCTGTGGACGCGCGGAAGCTGATCGACTTTCTGAGGGTGATGGAGCGGCTGAAGGACGCGCCGCGCCACTGCTGGACCACCGGTGGGCGGCGGGAGAGCGTGGCTGAGCACAGCTGGCGGGTGGCACTGATGGCCATGCTGATGGCCGACGAGTTTCCGGAGATGGACATCGACCGGGTGATTCGCATGTGCCTGGTCCACGACATCGGCGAGGCCATCACCGGCGATATCCCCACCTTTGTCAAGACCGACGCTGACCGCGTTGTGGAGGGCCATGAGGTGGACGCGCTGATCGGCAGCCTGCCCGAGCCCTGGCCCGAGTGGCTTGGCGCGCTGTTTGACGAGATGGAAGCACTGGAAACCCCCGAGGCAAAGCTGTACAAGGCGTTGGACCGCATGGAGGCGATACAGAGCCACAACGAATCGGCGGTGGAGACCTGGCTGCCTTTGGAGTACGAACTGAACCTGACCTACGGGGAAAAGGACGCCGCCTTCAGCCCCTATCTGACCGCCCTGCGCGCCGAAATGCGCAAGGATACCGAGGCGATGATCGAAGAGGCGAAGGGAAGGGAAAATTCAGATT
>ONJE01000043.1 GCA_900318045.1 uncultured Eubacteriales bacterium | reverse complement strand
GCAATATGCACAAGTGATTCACCGAAGGTTCCTTGCCGCCGGTAAGCCTGCGTAATTTGCAGGCCACGTCCGACGAAAATCCCCTCGCCATACGGTTACCCAATTATGTGGTATTTTCTTGAGGTTCTGACAAGCAGGAGGTGTTTGCCTTGAAAAAAGCCCCCATCGTTGTTCTTGCGCTGTTGCTTGTGATGTCACTATGCATCAGCGCAATGGCCAGCACGGTGGTCGTCACCGGAGACGCCAACGCCCGCAGCAATCCCAGCCTGAACGGCTACAAGCTGGGCGTGGTCACCCAGGGCTCCTGGCTGACCTATCGAAACGTCTACTCGGTGGATGATCGCGGCGTTATGTGGTACGGCATCACCTTCGACGGCGAGGACGCCTGGATCTCTTCCCGGTACAGCTATGTACTCTACGACGAAGAAGAAGACGAAACCTATGACGACTATCCCGTGGTGTTCGTCCACCGGGATTCCCACGTAAGGGACTACCCCAGCCTGGACGGCGAATCCCTGACCGTCGCCCGCGCCGGAACGGTATTGCGCGCCGACGGCGAATCCCGTTGGGATAACCGTGGCGTGGAGTGGTACTACGTCTGCTGCAACGGCTATTGGGGATGGATATCGTCGCGGTATACGTCCGCGGCAGGGTGAGAATCCCAAGGCTTCAACCGCAGCCTTCCAACAAAGGAAAGCTGCGGCTGTTTTTTTCTTTCCTTTGTAACTTTATTTCTACATTTATCCTTCAATCATTGACAACCGCGCCCCGTGCCTTTATGATATAGATTAGCTATTAATGTGCTGTTTATACGATAATTGCAATGATTTGGAGGTTCATGAATATGCTAAAGCAGGGGCGCAAGCGCGAGGCAAAGGGCCTTGCGGTTCTCTATTTCATTATCGGTCTGATCATACTGCTGATCATACTGGCTGTGATTTACTTTGCGCTGGCCAAGCTGGATTATTCCGATAAATTGGATCCCGAGGCCACCATGCGGCCATACGTTGAGCAAACCCTGCCTACGGAAGCGCCGGAAGCCATTGAATCCGAACCGAATGAACCGGAGGATAACGGGTTTGAAGCGCTGCCCGAAGACGATGTGGACCTGACTGAGCCCACTGAGGAGCCGACCCCCGAGCCCACACCCGAACCCACTGAGGAGCCGACGCCCGAGCCCACGCCCGAACCCACGCCCGAACCCACGCCACTGCCCGCGGACAAGGTGGCGCAGCCCATGAAGAAGGTGCCCAACCTGCCCACCGAAACCTCTGAAAACGGCAAGATTGGCCTGACCAAGAGCTTTGTCTCCCCCGCCGACGACAACAAACTGATGTACCTGGCGGGCTACGGCTACATCAACGAGGAAACCTTCGACGGCGCTGCCGCGAAGAGCTGGCTGGTCATCACCGAGGTCGCCTCCGGTCAGAACGTGGGCTACCCGCTTACGCTGACTCCCAACGTGTCCGGTCTGCCTCACACTGACGCCGTGTGTAAGAACGCCACCTCATGCGACTTCGAAATCACCCTCGATGTCAGCCAGTACAAGGAAGGCATCTACTCCATGGCGCTGGTCATCGGCTACAAGGACGGCAAGAAGAACGCCTTCAAGTACTATCCCTTCAGCAGTGATGTCAAGTTCACCGTGCTGGACGGCAAGGTGGTCACCCCAGCCCCGGCGGCGGAATTTGAATAACCGATAACAGAAGGCCTTCGCTGCGCTCAGTATGACAACGTCCCGCTGACACGTTATACTGAACACAGCGAAGGTTTTTTCATGCTATTTTTCACCCGATTGTGCTTTATTGCGCCTTCTGTTTACGGTAAAATGTTGTGGAAATACCGCACAATACGGCAGCGCGCCTGGCTGAACAGGCACCGCCATTCGACCGACATAATCGGCGAATGTCTGTAGCGGCGGCGTCCGCGCCGCCACATCACCACAGCCTTACCAGCGATAACCATCTGCGTTTAACACAGTTTTTCTTGACTTTAGCGTGGTAACGTGCTAAAATGCAGTCAATCAACCAACCGGAGGTCTCATATGAACCCTGTCAACGATACGCTGAAACCGGAAGAGCGTGTGCTGTACGCCCTGCGTGGCCTGTACCAGCGGTACGGCTACAGTCAGTTCAAGATGAGCAAATTCGAGGAATATGACCTTTACGTGCGCAACAAGGATTTCCTCGTCTCTGACGGCGTCATCACCTTCACCGACACCGACGGACGACTGATGGCCCTGAAGCCCGACGTAACGCTATCCATCATCAAAAATGCCCGCCTGATGCCGGGCAGTGTTCAAAAGCTGTATTACAACGAGAACGTCTATCGCGTTTCCGGCAGTACCCGCTGCTTCAAGGAGATCATGCAGACAGGCCTGGAGTGCATCGGCGATTTGGACCTGTACAACCTGTGCGAGGTCATATCGCTGGCCGCGGAGAGCCTGAAGACCATCGACCCCGGCTATGTGCTGGACCTGTCCCACATGGGCGTGGTATCCGCGCTGGTGGATGCCCTGGCGCTTGATGATGAACGTCGCGCCGCCGTCATCGCCTGCATCGGTGAAAAGAACGGCGATGGCGTGCGCAGGCTTTGCCCCGACCGGGATGTATCGGGCATACTGGCGCTGATCGCCGCCCACGGCAAAGCGGAAGCAGTCATCGAGGAATTGCGCCCATGGTGTGTCAGCACCGAAGCGTTGAAGGCTCTGGACGAGCTTTCCCTGGTGACCGGAGTGCTGGCGGCCAATGGCTGCGATGGTGTTCGGGTAGACTTCTCCATCGTCAACGACATGAATTACTACAATGGCATCGTCTTTATGGGGTATATCAATGGCATCCCCACCGGCGTTCTGTCCGGTGGCCAGTACGACAAGTTGATGACACGCATGGGCAAGAATTGTAAGGCCGTGGGTTTTGCCATCTACATGGACCAGCTGGAACGCCTGAATGACGAGCCCAGGCCCTACGACGTGGACACCCTGGTCCTCTACGACAGCCATGCCGACATCGCGTCGCTGACCTGCGCCATCGCGAAGCTGACCCGTGAGGGCATCAGCGCAAGGGCACAGAAGACTGTGGACGACAAGCTGCGCTACCGGCGTCTGGCGAGATTCGGCGAAGGAGGAATCGTGTATGGCGAATAGTATGATCAACGTCGCCCTGCCCAAGGGCCGCCTTGGCGAAAAGGTTTACGGCATGTTCGCAGCGGCAGGTTACGAGTGCCCCGCCATACTGGAGCCCAACCGCAAGCTGATTTTTGAAAATGCGGCCACCGGCGTGCGCTACTTTTGGGTCAAGCCTTCCGACGTGGCCATCTATGTGGAGCGGGGCGCGGCGGACATCGGCGTGGCCGGCAAGGACATATTGCTGGAGTACGCGCCAGACATCTACGAGCTGCTGGACCTCAACGTCGGACGCTGCCGCATGGCCGTGGCCGCTAAAAAGACCTTCCGGGACAACCCCGAGCGCACATTGCGGGTCGCCACCAAATTCACCCGCATCGCCCGGGAATACTACGCCGGGCTGGGCCGGGACATCGACATCATCCACCTGAACGGCAGCATCGAACTCGCGCCCATCCTGGGCCTGTCGGACGTCATCGTCGACATCGTGGAGACCGGCAAGACGCTGCTGGAAAACGATCTGGAGCCCCTGGAGACCATCGCCTGCGGACAGCGGCTGAAGCTGACTGGCCACATTTGGGCGCCTGATCCGGTGACCAACCCCTACGAGTTCGACTTCGGTGCCTACCTGAACCGGCAGGGCATGGACGCCTATGCCACGGCCAAGATCGAGGACGTAGCCGTGGTGGGCGCGGAGAAGAACCTGCAAACGGCCATCGTCAACCTGCGGCAGGGCATCGCCCGACGCATCGACGCCTTGTTCCCGAAGAGTGCCGGCATGTTGCGGGCGCTGATTCTGGGCGACCGTTCACTGCTTGGCGATGAGCAGCGCGACGCCCTCCAGCGCTCGGGCACCGCCCACCTGATCAGCATATCGGGCCTGCACGTGACGCTGCTGGCCGCGGTACTGTCCATGCTGCTGGGACTGTTCATGCCCCGGAAGTACGCTACCCTGGCTGCCGTGGCGCTGTTGATACCCTACGGAGCCCTGATCGGCTTCACCGCTCCCTTTGTGCGCGCGCTGTGCACCTTTGCGATATTGTGCTGCGCGCCCATTGCCGGGCTGCCCAGCGACAGCATCACCCGGCTTTGCGCGGTGATGCTGCTTTGGCTGCTGGCCAAGCCGCTGAGCATACAGGACACGGGCTTCGCGCTGTCCTACGCCGCCTCCGCCGGGATACTGCTGCTGATGCCACCGATGCGGCGGCTGACGGGACTGGCGGCGCTGGAACAGCGGCTGCCGAAGCTCAGAGGCATCACCCGCGCGCTGCTACAGGGGGTTCTTTACGTGGGCGACCTGCTGGCCGCGTCGCTTGCCGCCCAGCTGGCCACGCTGCCCCTGGTGGTGGCGGCCTTCGGCGGACAGCCGCTGCTGTCGGTGCCCTTTAACCTGCTCTGCGTGCCGCTATGCATGGCAGGCTACATCCTCGGCCTGCTGGTGCTGGCGCTCTCGGTAATTTCCATGCCCCTGGCGGCGCTACTGGCCCGCTTGCCCGACGGCCTGCTGGCCTGGCTGACGGCCATCACCCGCATCGGCGGCAGCGTCAAGGGCGGATATGCCCGGATCGGGCGCTATTCCTTCGCCCTTCTCGCCGCCCACTGGGCGGTCATCGTGGCTGCCTCCGACCTGAGCCGCATACGACCCCGCATCCGCAGGGTATTGCCGCTGGGTGTAGCGTTCATCGCGGCGCTGGCCACGCTGCTGGTGTTCGTGGGCACCTGGCCCTTCACCATCGTATTCCTGGACGCGGGACAGGCAGACTGCGCTGTGGTACGCGACCACGGCTGCACCTGGCTGATCGACGCCGGGGACACCTACACCCCTGCGGCGGACTACCTGTCCGCCACCTGCCTGAAGCTGAACGGCGTCGTGCTCTCCCATCCCCACGCGGACCACGCCGGCGGGCTGTCCGTCATACTGGACAGCTTCAGGCCCGACGCCATCTACGTGCCTGCGGGCTGGTTCGATGTGGAGGAGGTGGCACCGCCGGTGGCGGAGGGTATCGAAAAGGCACGGGACATGGAAATACCGATCATCGAGCTGCACACCGGCGACGCCATCGCCCTCTCCGACGCCGCCAGCCTGGAGGTCTACAGCCCGGACGGAAGGGAACTGCCCGACGAGATCAACGACCTTTCCATGCTGGCCCTGGTACGTTGCGAGGAACAGACGGCCTTGTTCACCGGCGATTTGAGTCAGGTCGGCGAGCCGGTATTCATCCCCGACACAGACGTTCTGAAGGTGGCCCACCATGGCTCGAGCAAGGGCACCAGCGAACGTTTCCTCGCCGACGCCTCCCCCGATATCGCCGTGATATCCGTTGGGGAAAACAACTACGGTCACCCCGACGAGGAGACGCTGGCGCGACTTGCGGCCAGCGGCGCGGAGATCTGGCAAACCCGACAGTGGGGCGCGATCACATTGCGCCATCTGGGAGACGGCTGGCATATTCAAACCTACAGGGAGGCTTCGAATGAAGTGGAATGAGTTCTACAAGGCCCTGGACGCGGGTAAATTAGCCCCGGTCTACCTGTTTACCGGGCCCGAGGAATACGTCAAGCGCGAGGCGCTGGAGGCCATGAAGGCGAAGCTGTTGCCCCCGGGACTGGAGGCCCTGAACGACGCCACTCTGGAGGGCGTCACCGCCCAGCAGATCACAGACGCCGCCGAAACCATGCCGATGATGTGCGATCGACGCATTGTCACCGTGCGGGACTGGGCTCCGCTTTTGCAGGCGAGGTCCAAGAACGAGGACGGCGAGGTTGCATGGATGCAGAAGTGGCTGGACAATCCCCCGGACACCTGCGCGCTGGTGTTCTACATGCGTCAGGAGCCAGATGGCCGCAAGAAGATGACCGGGCTGCTCAAGAAGAAGGCCGAAGTGGTCAGCTTCGATCTGCTCAGCGATTCGGAGCTGGCCCGCTGGTGCGCCGGTCGACTGAAGCCGCTGGGCAAGAAGATCGGCGACAGGGCACTGTCCACGCTGACCTACATGGCCGGTCGGGAATTAACCCGTCTGAGCGGCGAACTGGATAAGCTGGCTGCCTACCTGGGAGACGAGCGCGGCGAAATCACAGAGGCGGACGTGGCTGCCATCGTATCGCCGTCCCTGGAGTACAACGTGTTCGAGCTGTTGAACAGCCTTTTGGCCGGGGACGTGCAAAAGGGCCAACAGACCGTCAACAGCCTGTTGCAGGGCGGCCAGACCACCATGGGGCTGCTGGCCATGCTCACCCGGCAGATCCGGCAGTTGGCCCACATGAAATGCGCCCTTGACGACGGCAAGCCGGTGCAAGCCGTACAGGAACAGCTGAAGCTGCACCCTTACGCCGCCAAGCAGACTGCCCGACAGTGCGCACGGCTCTCCGCCGACTGGCTGACCGGGCTTTACGAGGGCTGCGTGGCCTCGGACTACGCCGTCAAGAGCGGCCGCCTCCGGGACAGGGACGCCCTGGACGCTCTCATCTTCAAAATCGGCCTTGCACATGGACGGGAACGATGATATATTTATTTGTGAGACAGAAATTCTGGTTTATCTCGTTGACGCTCAGGCAATAGGAATAGTGGCTGACGCAAAGTTGCAGGGTCGGCAATGGGCTGCCCACGGGGTACAAGGACGCGATTCATACCTGGGCAGGCTACATCGCCACCGCTACAGGACTGTTTTTCCAACACCCCAAGAAATACCAGCTCGCTGCGCAATGATCCGGGAACCTTCCCGGCGCAAGGCGCATCTAATATACAGAACCGGTAACTGTTCAGTTCGGACGGAAGAAAATGCAGCGGCTGCGCCATCTCGTGCGCGGGTAGCGCGCGCGATTCCGCTTTGCCGCCACAGTGGCGGCCGGGGGCCCGCCGCTACAGACGATACGTTTGTATGGATTGAACATATGCCAGAACTTTTCATCTTCAGCAGATCGGAGGCGGTTGACATGAAAAAGATACTGTTGGCCATATTGGCGCTACTGCTGGCAGGCACGGCGGCATTGGCCGGCACGCCGAAGCTGTCCCCCGACCTGTTCGACTGCGCCAAGGACGCCCTGCTCGATTTGGCTGCCGGCGACTACGAGGGTCTTTGCCAGAGAATGCCCTTCTCCGACAGCGCGCCGGACATCAACTGGTGGGCGGCGCTCGCAGAGGCCTACAGCGACCTGACCGACGTGCAGACCGACTATGCGGTTGCCTTCTGGACCGGCGGCATATGGATACTGGCTGTACCCGTGCAGCCTCCGTCGGACGGCTCAGTAGAGGCGCTTGCCTTCTCCAGCGAGGACGGCTCCAGCTTCAAAGCCTGCCGCTACGCTACCTGGGAGCAGGTAGAGAACGCTTTCAGCGATTCCAGCCGGGTTATATGGGACAAGGAATACGTGGGCGGCAACGCCACTGTAGTGGCGGATTTGGGCGGGCAGGAATAATACGATGCAACACAAAAGGGACGCATAACAGCGTCCCTTTTGTGTTGCATGGATCCGTCAGTCGTCTTCCTCGTCGTCATCGGGAAGCTCTGCGTCGTGATAGACATTCTCAGTGTCGTCATACTCCTCCAGCCAGTCCAGCAACTTGGTGACCTTCTGAACGGACTCCTCGTCCGGCAAGGCCGTGGTGGAGGTGGGAATCATGGCGCGCTCAGCTGAAAGGAAGGTACAGCCGGCGTTCTCCAGGTTGTCGCGCACCTCGCTAAAGTCATTGGGGTCGGTGTAGATCACTGCGGTATCCCCGTTGTACTCCACGTCGTCCGCACCGGCGTCCAAAGCCAGCATGGTCAACTCGTCCTCGTCCATGCCCTTGGCGTTGTCGATGACGATCACGCCCTTGCGTTCAAACTTCCAGGAGACGCAGCCGGTGGCGCCCAGGGAACCGCCACACTTGTCGAAGATGTGACGCATTTCGCTGGCGGTGCGGTTCAGGTTGTCGGTAACGATCTCCACGATCACGGCCACGCCACAGGGTGCGTAGCCCTCGTAAGTGACCTCCTTATAGTTGGCAGACTCGCCTTCGCCCGCAGCCTTCTTGATGGAGCGCTGGATGTTGTCATTGGGCATGTTGGCCGCCTTCGCCTTGGCGATGACGTCCTTCAGCTTGCTGTTCAGCGCAGGGTCGGCGCTGCCGCCGGTCTTGACGGCAATCACGATTTCCCGACCGATTTTGGTGAATATCTTGCCCTTCGCGGCATCCGTCTTTGCCTTTTTATTCTTGATGGTTGACCATTTATTATGTCCCGACATGGACAATCCCTCCCAGTACACTTATGAATATATCATAACACAAACGGGGTAGAGCCGTCAAGTCATACCTTGTTTAATTTGCACAGTCCAACACCTGTAGGTTACCATTCACCCTTGCGCGAGAACCACCGTACCGGCGAGCAGTGCTCGCCACGGGCCTGTATGGCGAGCACTTCTCGCCGGTACGGATACGAGCCAAACGGCTTGAAGGGTAAATGGTAGCCTTGTAGGGTACCCATTCGCCCATTATCCATGCTTTACGAGGAAACGGTTGTTTCTGCGCTTGCTTTTTTTGAGTCAGCTGATTATAATTAAAGAAGAACTGCAATCAACAGGCCGTTCCGATATATGCAGAACAGAAGGAGTGTAACACAATGAAAATCAGAGCATATGGGCTGTTCCTCTGCCTGCTGGCCGCACTGGCGCTGATTTCCGGCAACGCCCTTGGAGAAGCTCCCGGCACAGTGGTTATCCCGGAGGCAGACCCGGCTGAAAGGGCCGGCCTGTTTGCCAACGCGGAAGTCAACGCCATGATCGATGAAAACTACGAAGCAGTCGTACGGGATGGCTGGGCGGAACTGCGGATCCCGCTGTCGATGCACGGCATCACCGAGGAGCATTTTACTGCCAACTCGCTGGATGCCGCCCATAAGCTTATCGATGCCGGGTATGACGCCTACATGATCGGCGGCTCCGTGCGGGACCTGATAATGGGCACCGAGGCCATGGATTACGACATCACCACCAATGCATCCAACGAAGCCATCATGGAAGTGCTGGGCGACGTCACTTTTCACGGCATTGCCACAGGGCACGAATTCGCCATTGTCCACTACGGGGATGAAATCGTGGATGTGGCCAGCTGTATCAACATCCCGGCTTCATACCACGGCATACAAGGTGTCCCTGATTTTGACCCGGATAGCCTGTACTCAGACAACATTGTCGCCGATTCCTTCCAGCGGGATCTGACCATGAACGCCATCTACTACGACGTGGCTACCGGCGACCTGGTAGACTTTCACGGCGGACTTCACGACATCCGTGAAGGTATTCTGGACACCATGCTGGATGCGAAAGTGGAACTGGACACTGACCCACGGGTGGCCGTGCGCGCCATGCGCTTCAAAGCCAGGTACGGAGCCCGGTTCTCCGACCGGCTGGAAGCCGAAATGCGTGAGCGTGCCCCGGAACATGTCACCAACTGTACACCCAAAGCCAACCTCGTCAATCTCAGGAAGTTCTATACCGCCGGCTATGCCCGGGACGCCTGGGAAACACTGATGGATTACGGAGCCTTCCCTGCTCTGTATACACCGGTGGCTGACCTGTGTCAAAGTTCTGCCTATCAGACTTACATACGTTCCGCCATGGAGTGGATGGACACATGGCACGATGCCGGGCATCTCCAGGACAGCGATCTTGCCATGGCCGCTATTCTTTGGCCCGCCGTGGCCGATCTGGACGCGGAAAGTATCGCGGAAGTGCTGGAAGCGCAGAGCAAAACGATCATGCTTTTCGAAGACATCCGCCAAAAGTATATGGCTCTGTTTGAACTCGAAAAATCCCTCACCGGTTCCTTTACGGATGAGGAAGCCATGGAGATGGTGTTTCAGAGCCAGTTTGAAAACGCTTATGAGCTGCTGCTGATGCGCGGCGAAACAGACAAGAGTCTTGAGGATGCCATTGCTTTCTGGACGCAAGCCAGGTCTTTAGCCATGTCGGATGCTGAAGCAACCATTGCAGCGTAACAACACCAACATATATTCACAATCCCACCGATTGCATTTGGAGGGGGCATGACAACATCTGAATTGCCGGATCTCCCGATCCACACCATTTCAAACGGTGATTGGCAGAGGCTTGATAGTTACGATCCTTCACAAGAGTGTGTTTATAAATGCCTGAAGCGCAATTACGGCGTCTTTACCTGCATTTCTGTGTTGATTTCCCTTGACTTACCGCCAGCAAGCCTGCGGAAAATCGCCTTGAAATGCAAGCAAATCCACTCGAAATTGCATCTTCCTGCATTTAGAAGCACCCTTTGATCATCAGGCAGTGGAATTGATAAACGCTGCAACGAATGCGGGAATACTATCCGGTGCCCGGCGGTATCCCCGTTGAAAGAACAGAAGAACTGAAACTATCCCTGAGCAGATACCTGAATCGATACCTTGCAGGAGGCATGACATGGCCATCATAACGGATATCCGGCAGAACCGGGGCATGGTGGAACTTGTGGCGGAGGGCGCAACGTTTGCCCGGGTGCGCAAGGTCCACTTCGACAAGTGTCCCGTCGCCGTTGGCGATGAGATCGACGAGGATGCCTGGCTGAACCGCATGGCCGCGGCACAGTTTTCAGACGCCTACGAGGCGGCGCTGTCCAACCTGGACCGGTCAGAGCGAACCGCCCGGGGCCTGGCGAACACCCTGCGGCGCAAGGGCTTCGTACAGCCTGCCATCGACGCCGTGCTGGCTCGGTTGACAGAGAGCGGCCTGATCGACGATGCCCGCTACGCCCAGCGCATGGCCGAGCTGAGTGCCTCCAAGCCTGTGGGGCTTTATGCCTTCAAGCGCAAGCTGCGCGCCAGGGGTATCAGCGACGACGACGCCGAGGATGCCCTTTCCGCCTTCGACGACGATCAGCAGCGCGCCGCCGCCCTCCAGGCCGCCCATAAGCTGAGCAAAAAATACGAAGCGCTTCCCGAGAGGGAAGCGCGGGCCAAGCTGTCCCAGGCCCTGGCCAGGAGGGGCTTCGGCTGGGACGCGATCGGAAGCGCGGTAGAGGAAATGTTCGGGGAGGA
>ONJE01000135.1 GCA_900318045.1 uncultured Eubacteriales bacterium | reverse complement strand
CCGGCGTTGAAGTCCCTTGACTTGCCGCCAGCAAGCCTGCGGGCCTTCGCCTTGGTATGACGAAAAATCCGCTCGCATGCTTGCATACATTTAGATTGAAATTAGTATAAAATTCATCTCGCCGGACGGCGCGATAGTTTTTAGAGGTACCCTGATGAAAGTGATTTACCCAAAACGAAGTGTGCCTTCCGGCTTTCCGCATGCGATCATGTCGGGAAAGAGGGAAGACACACTCCGTTTTTGGGCTTTGGCCTTTGTTTTGATGGGCATCGGGGCGCTTTTATGTGTGGGGTATCGCCGCCGTCGCCCTTTCCGCACAAGCTGTGGGAAGTCGGCCCGATCAGCCCGCGCAAAGGGTCTGCGCCGGGGAACCGCTCTGGCGGACAACTTCATCCAGCGCCCAGCGAAGGGCCGCGATGGGGATGCCGTTGACCTCCTGCACGTTGTCGATGTCGTAGCGACCGCTGGTAATTGTTTTGAAGGCGTCCGTATCCAGCAGGGCGCCCACCGTATGGATACCCTTTCCGGCCAGGGAATTTACCACGCCGGTGGGAATGCCGGTGGCCCCGATGGCCTGCTGCCTGTCAAGGGACGGGCTGGACTGTGCCATGGCGGCGATTTCAGACATTGACATTGAATCACTTCCTTTCCATTGGACTGTCTTACATATTACTCGCCAAGGCGAGGTATTTTGATCGACAATGCATATTTTAACACACATTTAAATGAAAGTCAAGCCGCTATTTACTGAAATCGGCATAAAAATATGGCGCTGATAAGACAAATTCGGGTAAAATGGATATCGAACAGGGGGTGGAAAGATGCTACCGGTCATGGTGCCGTTGCAGCGCAGGCTGGACCTGGATGAGAATGTGGGACAGTTCTCGATCTTTACCCGAATGGAGGGCTTCGTGACGGTCGCTGCGCTGGCACGGGTCCGGCCGGATTGCGGCGAGGCGACAGTGGACGGCGTGAAGCTGAGTCGGTGGGAAGCCGTGGATTTGAAGGGGGTCACGCTGGTATTCCTGCCCCTGTATGAGGTTGCGACGGAGTATGGCCAGCGCTGCCGCGTTGTGTTGAAGGGCTTTCGGACGCCCGGCGGTGTGCCCTTTCCACCCTGCGTCTTCCATGTGACCATCGCGCCGCGGCGGCAGGCTGACCCGGCCTTCCTGGAACACGACGAGGCCGCCCTCGAGGCCGCCCGCGAGGGCATGGTGCTGTTGCGCAATCGGGATGCCGTGCTGCCGTTGCCGGCGGATTGCACGCTCAACTGCCTGGGTTCGGCCCAGCACTGGTGGCGCAGCTCCATGGCGGGGGCGTCGCGCATCAATCCCCGTCATCAGCCTGGTTTTCACCAGGCGGTGGTGGATTACAGCCGCTTCCGGGTGAACGGGGCGCTGTCGGATTTCTACCGGCGTGCCCGGCATAATGAAATGCCCGACGAATCGCTGCTCGCCCAGGCCCGGGCCAACGGCGGCCCCGCGCTGGTGTTCATCGGGCGGCAGTGGGGCGAGATGATGGACCTGCGGGATATCGAGGGGGAGTACCGCCTGACCGCCGCCGAGCTGGCGCTGCTGCGCGCCGCCCGTGCGGGCTTTGATCGGGTGATCGTGATCCTGAATACCGGAGGCTCCATCGACATGGACTGGCTGCGGGAGATCGACGTGGATGCGGTGCTGTTCACCGGTTACGGGGGCATGCTGTCGTCCAGGGCGCTGGTGGAGCTGTTGGACGGACGGGTCAATCCCTCCGGGCACCTGCCCGACACCTGGCCCTGGCGCTTTTCGGACAATCCCGTCAGCCGGAACTTCCCACAGCAATCCGCCGATGCGCCCTATGTCCACGAGGACAGCATCGGCGTGCGGGTATTCTATGAAGAGGACATCTACATGGGCTACCGCTACTTCGACAGCTTCGGCGTGCCCGTGGCGTTTCCCTTCGGACACGGGTTGAGCTATACATCCTTTGAAATAAAGCCTGCCGGTGTGACGCGGCGGGGGGACGATGTGGCCGTGAAGGTCGAGGTGCGCAATGCCGGTCATCGTTCGGGCAAGGACGTGGTTCAGCTTTACGTCGCGCCGCCCGGGGGAGTGCTGGAAAAGCCCGCACATGTGCTGGTGGGCTTTGAAAAGACGGCGCTGCTGGCCCCCGGCGAGTGCCAGACAATGGAGCTTAACATGCGGCTGGAAGACGCGGCCTCCTTTGACGAGGCACAGAGCGCCTGGGTGCTGGAGGCGGGGGAGTACGGGCTGTACATCGGGGAGAGCCTGGGCAGCCTGGCGCCCGCGGGGGCGGTGTCCCTTGAAGCGCGGACCCTGCGCACGGTGGAGGCCATCGCGCCGCCGATGGAGGATTTCAAGCGGCTGACCCGCGCGGACCCGTCGGTGGACGGGTCGAAATCCGGGATTGTGCCCCTGGGCCAACAGATCGCCGTGCCCGCGCCGCGGTTGAAGGCGGATGATGAAGCGCCTGTGGGGCAGAAGAAGGGCGATCGGATACTCTGGCGGGATGTACTGGATGAGCCGGCGAAGCTGGAGGATTTCGTCGCCCAGCTGTCCCTGTTGGACCTGTGCCGGTTGAATGTGTGCGCCGGCGCGCGCCACCTGCCCTGGCAGGACGGCATGGCGGGTCATACCCACCGGCTGGAGGGTTATGGGCTGCCGTCCTTCTGCGCCGCTGACGCCAACGCGGGCTTGAACCTGAAGCGGCCCAACGTGGGCTTCCCGGCCAGCAGCGTGATTGCGGCGACCTTCAACCGCGCCATCGCCGAGACGGTAGGCCGGGTGGTGGCGGAGGAATGCCCCGACCATGGGGTGGACCTGGTGTTGGCGCCGGGGATGAACCTGCACCGCAGTCCGCTGTGCGGTCGCTGCCCGGAGTACTTTTCCGAGGATCCCTATCTGACCGGCGCGATGGCAGGGTGCCACGCCCGTGGACTGGAAAGGGGCGGCGTGGGCAGCTGCTACAAGCACCTGTTCTGCAACAACGCCGAGCTGGGCCGCCTGGGCAGCCACAGCGTGGTTTCACGCCGGGCGCTGCGGGAGCTGTATTTCCGGGCCTTCGAGATCGCCTTCCGGGTGTATAAGCCCCGCTCGGTGATGACCAGCTATAACGCTCTGAACGGCATCTACCCCGGGGAGAACCGGGCTATATTGGAGAATCTGTTGCGGCGGGAATGGGGGTTCGAGGGCTTTGTGATGTCCGACTGGGGCAGCACGCGCACCGTGGATGCCGTGGAAATGGTCAATGCCGGCAACAGCTGGATCACCCCCGGCGGCCCCCTGTGGGTGCAGCGCCTGTGGCGCGCCGCCCGGCGAGGAAAAATAAAGCGGGCAACGCTGCAGCACAATGTGATGTGGCTGTTGCGGGGGTTTTTGGGCAAAACCTGATTTGTCTGCATCTGCCACAACAAGCTAACCCCGTTGCTTCATGCTTCTCAGCTCGGCGGCAATGGCGTCGTACTGATTGGACAGGGCTTGGGGATCGTCGCCCTTCTTTGGGGCGGCCATCCGTCCGGCCAGGGCGGCCATGCGCATCTCGAGGGCTGAGATCTGCAACTGCGCGGTTTCGGCATCGCGGTCCCGGTCGGCCTCCGCTTCCATTGCGTCGAGCGTTCCTTCAAAGGTGGACAACCTGCCGCCGGAGAGGGTCATCACCCGGCTGGCGACGGCGGAGACGAAGGCCCGGTCATGGCTGACGAACAGCAGTGTGCCGCCGTAGCCCGACAGCAGCGCTTCGAGGGCCTGCATTGTAAACAGGTCCAAATGGTTGGTGGGCTCGTCCAGGATGAGCAGGTTCGATTCTCCCAGCAGCAGCCTGGCAAGCGCGACCTTCGCCCGCTCGCCGCCGGAGAGCACCCGAACCGGCTTGAACACGCTGTCGCCCCGCAGGTTCAGCTGCGCCAATACCGTTCTGGCGACGGATTCGGGAAGCGTGGAATCGGACATCGCGTTTTGCAGCGCGGTGTCGTCCAAGCGCAGTGTGCGCCCGTGATCCTGGTCGAACCATCCCACGCGCGCCTGGGGATTCAGCCGGATCGCGCCCGTGAAGCGCGTACCGGGGGAGGGCTCGCCCCTCAATGCCCGCAGCAGCGTGGTCTTGCCGCATCCGTTTTCACCCATCAGTGCCGTGCGCGTGCCGGTGGGCAGTGTAAATTCCGCTCCGGCCAGCAGCGTTTGTTTGCCGGCGGAAAGCTGTCTGCAGCGAACGGAGAGCGCCGTCTTTGCCGCGATGGGATGGGCTATACCCAGCGCCATGCGGATTTCCGGCAGGTCCCGCGGACGCGCTTTTTGTTCCAGGCGGTCCAGCCGGTTTTCCAGCACCTTCCTGGCGTGGCTTTGGTGCAGCACGGCGTTGGTATATTGGTGGGTGTGCAGCCGTGCCTCGCTGTTTCCCATGCGCTTGGGCGCTTTTTTCACCGATGCGGCCCACTCGCTTTTCTTTTGCATCGCCTTCCGAAGCCGCGCCTGCTCTGCGCGGTATTGATCGTATTCGAATTGCTGGCGCTCCCTCCGGCGTTCGAGCTCTGCCTGCCAGTCGTCGTAACCGCCCGGGAAGTCGGAAAGCGTGCCGCCTTCTATGTACAAAACCCGGGTGCACAGTGCCCGCAGCAGCGCCCGGTCGTGGGAGACCAGTACCAGCGCGCCGGTGTGCGCCTCGAGCCGGAGGCGCAGTCGGGCAACGCCGTCGGCGTCCAGGTCGGTGGTGGGCTCATCGGCCAGCAGCAACGGCGCGTCGCATGACAGCGCCCCGGCGATGCGCCGACGGGTCTGTTCGCCACCGGACAGGCCTTCCCGGACATCGGGCGTCTGAAATTCAGAGGCGAGACGGGCGTTGGCCGTGATGCGGGTGTCGCCGGACTGGCGAATCAGCGCCACCGGGGCGTACCGCCGCACGGCGCCGCTGTCCGGGGCCAGCTCCCCGGCGAGAATGGCCAGTAACGTGGACTTTCCCGCGCCGTTTTCACCGACCAGCGCTATGCGCTCGCCGTCGTAGATGTGCAGCCGCCCGACATCCAACACCGTCTGTTCGCCGTAGACTTTGGAAATATGATTGGCCTCCAGAAGAATCCTGGGCATAAAAAACACTCCCTCCTGCCGGGGAGGAAGCGCAAAAAACGCCGGGCTTGGCACATGCCGCCGCAGACGCCAGGGGGCGTCCGGCCGTGAAAAAACGCAACCTCCACGCGGCGGCAAAATAAACCCTCGCATTCGCAACGGGGGATTCATTTTTCCTGCCGGATGTCAGCTGCGGATCTTCATCAGTCTGTGTTTACCTGCCTTTCATCGGATGGGGGCATTATAGCAGACGGAAGCGGAATTGTCAATGGGTAAAATATCACGGTATTCTACTGTACTCCGCCCTTCATGCTGCACCTCAAACATATGCTCCGGCCGCGTCGATCAGCTCGGCCATGTTCCTGACGATCCTGTTGTTGTTCAACACGCGCAGCTTGAACGGCGCGTCGCCAAAGTCCATCAGGTGGCGCAGGTTGACGACCACCTTGCGCTTTTCCGCCAGCCTGAGCAGCCACTTGGCGCAGTTATCCCCGCAGGTGGAGGCGTTGAAGACGTGCTTGTTCTGCTTGTCGTTGTCGATCAGCAGCAGCGTCTTGACGCCGCCGGAGAGCTGCAGGGGCGTGATCATACCGAGCACCGGGCTTTCGATGACCTGCGGGCCGACGACCTTCGAGCGGTCCACGTCCGCGATCATCTCGACCGCCAGCGGCGCGGTGATCCATTTATCCTCATAGGTGTTCTTGAAATACACCGCCGTATTGTAAATCGCCTCCGGCATCGGGCCGAAATAGACGTTGAGCATGCTAACACCTCGGATGTAGTGTTCCCAATACTATTATATTCTAACCGTCAATCCATCGATGCTTTATTGCATAATCGATCATCAGAAAGAGAGACAACTTTCCTTTTTCCTCTGGATACAGTGTGCAGCAACGATCATAGCAATCACTGAATTCTTGAAACTTGCAAACCACTTCATCCAATTCTTGTTCTTTGCCAGGCTGGTACAATACTCCGCTCCTATAAGCTCCAACGTTGTTTTTAATAAACAGTAACAATTCATTTAATAATGCCTGTCTTTGGTCTCTCATTCTTGTTTATCCTTCTTTCTGATTTTGCAGGGTTTTGTGTTGTGAGGGTGTCCCCTTGTCTAATTCGTTCTGCCTGCGGAAGTGATTCGCGCGATCGTACAGGTTCGCCCGCTTGTCGTCGCCCAGCTTCGGCAAGGTCTGTGTAGTTCCACAGTAAGGGCATTCGGCGATGGTGGAACCTTGTTCAAAAGTCAGGTCGCCGCCGCACATTTTGCATTTGAAGGTGATCATGCTTACATCTCCTCTTCATTTTGTTTATCTGCCACTTTTCAGTATGATAGAGAATTCAAGAATCGAGTCCCAAATAGTTTTTTACTTCTTCTATTGATGCTGTTTCAGATATATTTAATGGTTGCATGTCGCAATAATCCCTAATTGATGCTATACCGCTATTCTCTTTCCTAAAATTTAGACAGTTTAGTTTTAATGCTTTTGCAAAAGAGGACAATCTGTATCTTGTCTTACCATTGATTGTCTCTCCTTGTTCGAATAAACCATATTGATACAATGCGGAAATCATAACAGTATTTTCGTCTATAAATTCATAAGAGCAATCCCTAATGAATTGTAATTCTTCATCGGTACATTGAGTAAGATACTTTGCAAGTTTAAAGTATAACGTTTCTGTAGATATGCATTCCAATAAATATGCTCTTGTCAAGTTCGCAAAATAATCCACCTTTTCAAATGATTCAACTTTA
>ONJE01000137.1 GCA_900318045.1 uncultured Eubacteriales bacterium | reverse complement strand
GGGCATCGGCCTTTCCGACCGGGTGTTCGAGATGCATCGCGAGCTGTTCGCCCACGCCCGGGAGCTGCTCACCGCCTGCCCCTGTGCCGACGGCTGCCCCAGCTGCGTCGGCGCGACGGCTGGGCCCGGGGCGAAGGGGACGCTGCTGAAGTTGCTGGATCAGCTGCTGGAGGGCTGATGAATGGATGGCGGACAGGAGCTGCGTGCGACGCGGGGGCACCCCTGCAACCGGGCTCCCCGCCGCCTCTCCTGTCGCTCATCCCCCCGTTGGGCATCAGTCCGACAACGCATACTCTGTTCAAGCTAAAACGCGATATCTGTGAGCGCATTTTTAGCGTCGTTTCGGTCAACGATGCGCTGCATCGCCTCCCTCCGCTCAGCGCCGCATGGACGAAAAATACATCCCGCATATTGTCTCGTTTTATCTTGAAACCAGTATCAGGATTTGCGGGGCCGTGGAACGACGTCACCACACCATAATGAGGAAAAGGAGAATGAACATGGCAGAAGTCAAGATCTACACTTCCGAGGACATGAAGTTTGAAAACCTGTCGAAGAACCACCTGGCGCTGGTGGACTTCTGGGCTACCTGGTGCGGCCCGTGCCGCATGATCGCCCCCATCGTGGAGGAACTGGCCGCCGAGACCGAGGGTGTTACCTTCGCCAAGGTGAACGTGGACGAAAACCCAGACGTGGCCATGGGCCTGGGCATCCAGGCCATTCCGACGCTGTTCCTGTTCCGGGATGGCAGGGCCGTGGACCGGGTCGTGGGCGTGCAGACCAAGCAGGCCCTTAAGGCGATGATCGAGCGGAATCGGTAAGGAAATGCCGCACAATACGGGCGGCGACGGTGCCTTTTCCGCCAGGTATCTCTTGCAGATTTTTCGATTTACTGCCAGTAAACCTTCAAAATCTGCAAGAGCGCCTGACGCAAAATTCACACGCCAGTTGACCGCCTGAATTGTACGGTATTTCCGTAATAATCCGATTATCATTCTCTCCGGGCAATCCTTTAGTTTACGCACAATTTCCGATAAAAACATCACCCGTGCTGTGATTTTATCGGAAATTGTGCTATACTTATTTTGGTATGCTGTGCCGTGCTGCACGGCCTGAATAATGAACCATGCGTTCGCCGGAGACGGGCGACGTATAATATATCAAAAATCTTTCCAAAGGAGGTTATGGCTTGTCCAGAAAAAACAAAGCGGCGAAACTGAAGATCATACCGCTGGGCGGCCTTGGCGAAATCGGCAAGAACCTGACGGTACTTGAATATCAAAATGACATCATCGTGATCGACCTCGGCAGCATTTTTCCCCGGGAGGATATGCCCGGGGTGGACCTCGTCATTCCCGATACCAGTTACCTGGAGCACAACCGGGAGAAGATCAGGGGCTATTTCATCACCCACGGCCATGAGGACCACATCGGCGCGGTGCCCTACGTGCTGCGCAACCTGCCCGCCCCGGTCTACGGCACGAAACTGACCCTGGCGCTGTGCGAGCACAAGCTGAAGGAGCACCGGCTGCAAAACGTGGCTCCGCTGCACGTGGTCACCGAAGGCGACGTGATCCATGTGGGCTGCTTCTCCGTGGAGTTCATCCACGTGAACCACTCCATCGCGGGGGCATGCGCCCTGGCGATCAAAACCCCGGTGGGCACCGTCGTCCACACCGGCGATTTCAAGGTGGACTACACTCCCATGGACGGCGCGCCCATCAACCTGGGCCGCCTGGCCGAGCTGGGGCAGGAGGGCGTGCTGGCCCTGCTGTGCGATTCCACCAACGCCGAGCGCCCGGGCTACACCATGTCGGAAAAGAAAGTGGCCGCCACCTTCAACGAGCTGTTCCAGCGGGCAGACGGTCGGGTCATCATCGCCATGTTCGCCAGCAACGTGCACCGCATCCAGTCGGTGGTGGACTGCTGCCAGAAGTTCCATAGGAAGATCTGCCTGATGGGCCGCAGCATGGTGAACGTTTCGAAGGTGGCCATGCAGCTGGGCTATCTGAAGATTCCCGACGGGATGCTGATCTCCGCCGAGGAGATCGACCGCTACCCCGACGCGCAGATCGCCGTGGTCACCACCGGCAGCCAGGGCGAGCCCATGAGCGGTCTTTCCCGCATGGCCTTCGCCGAGCACCGCAAGCTGGAGATCCGCGAGGACGACATGGTGATCATATCTGCCTCGCCCATTCCCGGCAACGAGAAGTCGGTCTCCCGGGTCATCAACCAGCTCATCCGCATCGGCGCGGACGTGATCTACGATGCCCTGGCGGAGGTACATACCTCCGGTCACGCCCGCCAGGAGGAGCTGAAGCTGATGCATTCGCTGATCAAGCCGAAGTTCTTCATCCCCGTGCACGGCGAGTACCGCCACCTGTACCACCATGCGAACCTGGCCCTGTCCCTGGGCATGTCCCCCGACAACGTGTTGATGGTGGAGATCGGCGACGTGATCGAGCTGGGCCCCGATTCCCTGGACGTGACCGGCGTGGTGCCCAGTGGCTCGGTGCTGATCGACGGCCTGGGCATCGGCGACGTGGGCGCGGTGGTGCTGCGGGATCGCAAGCACCTGGCCGAGGACGGCCTGCTGATCGTGGTGATGGGCCTGGATCACGAGCTGGGCACGGTGGTCTCCGGACCGGATATCATCAGCCGCGGCTTCGTGTACGTGCGGGAGTCCGACGAGCTGGTGGACGGCGCGCGGGCCGCGGCCATGCGGGCCATCGACGCCTTCGGCCCCATCGATTCCACCGACTGGAACCGGCTGAAGAACGACGTGCGCGAATCGGTTCAGCGCTACATCTACGATACCATCAAGCGCAATCCGATGATATTGCCGATCATCGTCGAGATTTAGAGAACAGGGAAATGGGAATGGCACGGCGGCAACCTGCCGCCATACCCTGTAGCGGCGGCGCTCGCGCCGCCATAAAACGGAGGACACTATGAATCCATACGATCAGGCCCACGCGCTGGCGAAATCGCTGAAGGAGAGCGAGGAATACACTGAATACATGCGCCTTAAGCAGGTTGCCTACGACGACAGTACCAACAAGGCGCTGTTGGACGAGTACAAGCGGCTGCAATTCAGGATGCAGGCCAAGCTGGCCTCGGGGGAGAACATGCCCGAGGAGGACTTGCAGCGCTTGCAACAGATCGGCGCGCTGCTACAGTTCAACCCCGATGTCAGCGCCTACCTGATGGCGGAATTTCGCTTCCAGCGGATGCTTTCGGACATCTTCAAGATCCTCGCCGACGTGGCTGGCATCGACCTGGACATGCTGTCGCAGAGATGAGCATGCAAATGCTCCAGGGCATGTGATTATGTCCACCTGTGCAGCGGCGGCGCCTGCGCCGCCACAAGCCTGCCCATAACGGCAACGGACCCCTTTGGAGGCTCAAATGGCAAACAAGCGCAAGAAGCGCGGCTCGCGGCAGCGCAAGCCGCTCTTCCAATCGGAAAAATACAGCATACGCGCCCTGCATGAGGACCGGGAATACGGCATGTACTGGTATGCCTGGCTGTGGAAGGCCATCCGTCCCGTGCTGATCTTCATTTGCAGCGCGCTGATGGTCATCGGCATGGTATCGGTGGGCTACGACCGCGTCTACAACGCCTTCTTTGCCCCGGTGGAGCGGGGCAATTCCGAGGTGATTACCTTCCAGATCGCCTCCGGCGAGACCGTCACCCAGATCGGCGAGCGTCTTCAGGCGGCCAACCTGCTGCGGGACAGCCGCGTGTTCAAGTACATGGTGCAGTTCCGGGGCCTGACCAACGCTTTAAGCTACGGTACCTTCAAGCTGTCCCCGGGCATGAACGCCGGCGAGATCATCACCGAGCTGACCTCCGGCAGCCAGACCAACGAGCGGGTCATCACCATCGTGCCCGGCTGGACGGTTGAGGACATCGCCAGATACCTGGTCACCGAGGGCGCGCTGGAGGATACCGGCGAGTTCCTGCGCCTGTGCAACGACGTGGACCGCTTTGTGGGCAGCAGCTACGCCCTGCGCGACGCCCAGAACAACGGCACGCTGGCGGGACGCAAATACGCCCTGGAAGGCTACCTGGCCCCGGACACCTATCGCATCTTCGTGTCCGCTACCCCCGAGAGCATCATCCGCACGCTGCTGAACCAGCACAACAAGGTGGTGGACAGCGTGTTCTACGCCGATCACTCCGAGTTCTATACCGACGAGGAGGGCGTCTACCACGAGGTGGAGAAGTACAACAGCACCCTGACCATGGACCAGACCGTCACGCTGGCCTCGATGATCGAGAAGGAGGCCGCCAACCGAGAGGATTACGCCCGGGTTTCCGCGGTGTTCCACAACCGGCTGGCTCAGGGCCTGAAGCTGGAGAGCGACCCCACTGTCACCTACCTCAGCGGCGCGCATAAGCTGGCTCTGTCCGACGAGGAGATCGCCCAGCAGAACCCGTACAACACCTACTATGTGCCCGCCCTGCCCGCCGGTCCCATCTGCAACCCGTCCGCGGCGGCGCTGGAAGCGGCTATGTTGCCGGATATGGAGTACATCAGGGATGGTTACCTCTACTTCTGCGCGACGGAGCCCAACTCCGGCAAGCTGGCCTTCTCCATCTCCAAGGCGGAGCACGATGCCAACGTGGCGCTGTACCGTCCGCTATGGGAGGAGTACGATCGCCAGCACGCTGGGACGCAGGCACAGCAATAGAAGGGTGAAGATCCTTTGACTGCATTTCGCCTTCGGCTCTGCGCTGCTCAGGATGACAATGAATAGCATTGCCTGTCATCCTGAGCGGAACGCCAGCAGAGTCGAAGGACCTTCACCCCATAATCATCTGTGATACGCATGACCCCGTAGCGGCTGCGGCTGTGCCGCCACAGGCACGAATCGACAAAAACCGCATAGAATGTAGGGCAGACTTCCCATCGACAAGGAGGTAAGCCCTATGTTTTTGCCCGAATTGCTGCTGTGGCTGTCGAAGAGCGGCTGGCTGATGCTGTTGCACCTCAGCGCCCGGTCATCCTTCCCCAAGCCCCTGTCGCCCGACGAGGAAGCCGCGCTGCTGGCGCGGCTGCAAGGCGGGGACAGAGAAGCCGCCAACGCCCTGATCGAGCACAACCTGCGGCTGGTGGCCCACATCGCCCGGAAGTACGCCCAGCCCGGGGTGGACCAGGATGACCTGGTGTCTGTAGGCTCCCTGGGGCTGATCAAGGCGGTGCATACCTTCCGGCCCGAGGCGGGACGGCTGACGTCTTACGCCTCGCGCTGCATCGAGAACGAGATTTTGATGTTCTTTCGGGCGAACCGCAAGAACCGAAACGTGGTGCTGGTGGGGGAGACCGTGGGACAGGACAGCGAGGGCAACGATTTGCAGTTGGCCGACCTGCTGGGCACTGACCCCGACCTGGTGCCCGACGCCGTGGAGACCGCCATCGAGTCATGTCGGGCCCTGCGGCTCATGGAACGCGTGCTGGAGCCCCGGGAACGGGAGGTGCTGCGCCTGCGCTATGGCCTCGAGGACGGCGAGCCCTGGCCCCAGCATCGCGTCGCCGCAAGGCTGGGAATCTCGAGGAGCTACGTATCACGGATTGAGAAGCGGGGGTTGGAAAAGCTGAGGGTGGGGATGGAGAATTTCCCCCTCAATCGCCATCTTGCAAATCACGACCATCCATGATAGAATGATAACAAATGTGACATGAGGGGGCGCTGTCATGAATCATAGCGAGAACGCATACGCGGCGATGCTGCTGACCATGGCGCTGTCGCCCAACAAGGAGGAATACGCCCGACCCCTGAGTACCCCGGAATTCCGGCATGTGGAGGCGCTTGCGCGGGGCTCCGGCTTTGGCAGCATCGGCGCGCTGCTGGACGTGGACATCAGCGGCCTGGTGATGTTGCTGGGCCTGACCGACGACGAGGCCTACCGGGTGTATACGCTTCTGCACCGGGATGTGCAGCTGAGCTATGCCCTGGGCGGTTTCCTGGAGGATGGGATCGAGGTCGTTACCCAATATGACACGGGGTATCCCCGCCGTTTGTCGGAGGCGTTGAAAGAAGCCGCGCCGCCCTTCCTGTACCGCTGCGGCAACAGCGCGCTGCCGGACCAGCTGTCCATTGCGGTGGTTGGCATCAGCGGCGTGCGCACCACCCCCGAAGCCCGAAAGCAGATCGAGGTCCTCGTGGATGGGGCCCGGCGCCACGGCTATGCCGTCGTCACCGGTGGGGAGCTGGGCGTGTCCCACCTGGCGGCGAAATTGGTGACCGAACGCGGCGGCCAGCTGGTGGATGTGCTGGGCGGAGGCCTGCGGGAGCACCTGAAGAACGACAACATTTCCAGGCTGCTTGCGGAAAACCGCGCTGCGGTACTGTCCACCGAGCATCCGGACGCCCTGTTCACCGTCAACCATGCCATCGCCCGAAACCGGCTGCTGTTCGCGCTGGCCGACGCCGCGTTCGTATTCAATACCGACGGTCGCCGGGGCGAGCTGGACGCCCTGGCGACCCATGTCTGTGACTGGATCTACGCCTGGCAGGACTACGCCGGGAACCGGCCGCTGCTCAGCCGCGGAGGAAGACCCTTCCACAATCTCACCGACGGCGATTTCGACGAGATGAGCCGCCACTGGAGCAGCTCCCGGGCACAGCAGATGAATATATTTGATTTGATGGGAAAAATCTGATTTATCGCGGGCTATCGCCCGCTTGAAGGGGGACAGGTCCCCCTTCAATACATCCCCCTCAGATTTGCCTGAAATCGCAAGCGATTTCCGGGCG
>ONJE01000284.1 GCA_900318045.1 uncultured Eubacteriales bacterium | reverse complement strand
CCCGCGGCGTACATGCCGCCGCGTACGATTAAAGATCGGGGGCGCTGCCGCCCCCCGATACTCCCCGGTAAGTTAGCGTTTGGAACGCGGCAGTCGCTAATTCTAATCCCTATTCCCTAATCCCTAATCCCTGCGCGTCAGCTCGACAACTCAGAAGTTACCTGACTGAATAGTTACTGTATCAGCTTATTTCCTGAAGATTCCCAATTTCCCTTCTCTTCGCATACACCCCCGCGACGGCTTCCGCGGCGATCTGCATCTCCGCCTTGGTGTTCTCCCATCCCAGGCTGACGCGAATCACGCATCGCGCGTCCCTTTCGCTCAGGTTCATCGCCCGGTAGACGTGGCTGATGTGGTTTGTCCGGGCCGAGCAGGCTGCCCCGGCGGACACCTGTATGCCCAGCAGGTCCAAATCGGCCACGGCCTGTTCCGAGGACAATCCCGGCAGCAGCAGCGCCATCACGCCTTCCAGCCGGGGCGCGTCCTCCGCCAGCAGGCGGCAGCCGGGGACAAGGACCTTCAGCCGTCTGACAAACGCTTCTGCCAGCGCCCGCGTCCGCGCCGCGTGGGCGTTCATGTCCCGCATGGCGTTCTCCGCAGCCACCCGCAGCCCCTCGATGGCGGGCACGTTTTCCGTGCCCGAGCGCAGCCCGAATTCCTGGCCGCCGCCGTCGATCAGTGGGGCCAGCGCCACGCCCTGCCGCACGTACAGCGCCCCCACGCCCCGGGGTCCGCATAGCTTGTGCGCGGACAGGGTCATGAGGTCGATATTCAGCGCCCGCACGTCGATGGGGATCTTGCCAAAGGCCTGCACGGCGTCGCACAGGAAGGGGATGCGCCGGGATCGGGCCAGCGCGCCGATTTCGTCCACAGGCTGGAGGACGCCCGTTTCGTTGTTGGCAAGCTGTACGCAGATCAGCCGGGTGTCCGGGCACAGGGCCCGGGCCACGGCCTCGGGAGGAATGCGTCCCTCGCCGTCCGGTGGCACGAGGGTGACCTCGCCCGCCCAGCGCCGGGCGGCATTCAGCACCGAGGCGTGCTCCACCGCTCCGGCGACCACATGTCCGCCCCGGGCCAGAGATACCGCCTGGCTGTTTCCCTCCGAGCCGCCGGAGGTGAATATGATTTCCTGGGGCCGGCTGTTCAGCATCCCGGCGATGGCCTGCCGGGCCTGCCGCAGGATGCGCCTGGGGGCTTCCGAGGCGGTGTAGGCGGCCCCGGGGTTGTGCCAGGCGGCCGCCATGCAATCGGCCATGGCCTGCACGACGGCGGCGTCGGGGGGCGTGGTGGCGGCGTGGTCGAGATAAATCATATTTTGTTTCGTCCTTGTTAGTATTTGTTTTTTTATTATAACCGATGCGGAAGGGCTTGTAAATGACCTTGACACCCCTGTTTTTTGTCTGTATGATACGGTTATGACTTTATTAAAACGCGGGAGGGCGACGGTATGAATCGGGAACAGGCACGCCAGAAGGCAATCCAGCTGGTCAACCGCATGACTGTGGAGGAGGCCGCCAGCCAGCTGCGCTACGACGCACCCGCCATCGAGCGGCTGGGCATACCCGCATACAACTGGTGGAACGAGGCGCTGCACGGGGTAGCGCGGGCCGGCACGGCCACGTCCTTTCCCCAGGCCATCGCCCTGGGGGCGACCTTCGACCCCGAATTGCTGCGGGCGCTGGGCGATGTGGCCGCCACCGAGGGCCGCGCCAAGTACAATGCCGCCGCTGCCCACGGCGACCGGGACATCTACAAGGGCCTGACCTTTTGGTCGCCAAACGTGAACATCTTCCGTGACCCCCGCTGGGGCCGGGGCCACGAGACCTACGGCGAGGATCCGTTCCTCACCGCCGAGCTGGGCGTGCAGTACGTGAAGGGCTTGCAGGGCGAGGGTGAGACGATGAAGTCCGCCGCCTGCGCCAAGCACTTCGCCGTGCACTCCGGCCCGGAAGCCCTGCGCCACCACTTCGACGCCGAGGCCAACGCGAAGGACATGGCCGAGACCTACCTGCCCGCCTTCAAGGCCCTGGTGGACGCGGGGGTGGAGAGCGTGATGGGGGCCTACAACCGTACCAACGGCGAGCCCTGCTGCGCCAGCCCCGCCCTGATGAAGCTCCTGCGCGAGGAATGGGGCTTCGAGGGCCACTTCGTGTCCGACTGCTGGGCCATACGGGACTTCCACACCGGCCACATGGTCACCGATACGCCGGAAGCCTCCGCCGCGCTGGCCCTGGAACAGGGCTGCGACCTGAACTGTGGCAGCACCTATGTATACATGATGAAGGCATATGAAAAGGGCATGGTGACTGAGGCGCAGATTCGCCGCAGCGCCGTGCGCCTGTTCACCTGCCGCTACATGCTTGGCCTGATGGAGGGCAGCGCCTATGACGGCATTCCGCTGGAGGTGGTGGAGAGCCCCGAGCATCTGGCGAAGGCGAAGCGGGCTGCTGAGGAGGGCTGTGTGCTTCTGAAGAACGACGGCACGCTGCCGCTGAAGCCCGATCAGCTGACCACCTTGGGCGTGATCGGCCCCAACGCCAACAGCCGCGCGGCGCTGGTGGGCAACTACCACGGCACCTCCTCCCGCTACGTGACGGTGCTGGAGGGCTTGCAGGACGCCCTGGAGGGCAAGGCGAGGGTCCTGTACAGCGAGGGCTGCCACCTGTTCATGGACCGGGTGGAGCATCTGGGCCAGCCGGATGACCGGCTCAGAGAGGCTGTAGCCGTGGCGGAGCGCTCCGACGCGGTGGTGCTGGTGGTGGGCCTGGATGAGACCCTGGAGGGCGAGGAGGGCGACACCGGCAACGCCGCCGCCTCCGGCGACAAGCTGGACCTGCTGCTGCCACAGTGCCAGCGCAACCTGATGAACGCGGTGCTGGCAGTGGGTAAGCCCACCGTGATCGTGCTGATGGCGGGCAGCGCCATCGACCTGGGCGAGGCCTCCGAAAGGGCGAACGCCGTGCTGCTGGCCTGGTATCCCGGCGCCCGGGGTGGCAGGAGTGTGGCGGATATCCTCCTGGGGGCGGTGTCTCCCTCCGGCAAGCTGCCCTTGACCTTCTACAAGAATGAACAGCTGGCTGCCATGCCTGAGTTCACTGACTATGCCATGAAGGGCCGCACCTACCGCTACATCGAGGAAGCACCCCTGTATCCCTTCGGCTACGGCCTGACCTACGGCGACTGTCGGGTGGCCGCGGCAACGCGAACGGCGGAGGGCGTGGAGGCCGAGGTCGTCAACGATGGCTGTATGGATACCGATGAGGTGGTGCAGGTCTACGTTCAGAACGAGGGCGCGGCCCACGCGCCCCGCAATCCCCGGTTGTGCGCCATTAAGCGCGTGCGCGTGCCAGCAGGTGGCGCAGTGAAGGTGAGCCTGACTATCCCCGCGACGCGCTTGCAGGTCGTGGACGACGAAGGAAGGCACGTCGACGAGGGTACCCCTGCCTTTTGGGTGGGCCTTGGCCAGCCCGACGGGCGTACCGCCGAGCTGACCGGGCACCCTGCGGTGAGCGTATAATCTGAAGGGCCCGGCCGACCATGCTGGCCGGGCCCTTCAGATCCATCCCTTTTTATACTAATCTCAATCTAAATGTATGCAAGCATGCGAGCGGATTTTTCGTCATACCAAGGCGAAGGCCCGCAGGCTTGCTGGCGGCAAGTCAAGG
>ONJE01000439.1 GCA_900318045.1 uncultured Eubacteriales bacterium | reverse complement strand
AGCGCCCCGATCTTTAATCGTACGCGGCGGCATGTACGCCGCGGGCGGGGCTTTTTTCACGGCAGGGAGCCTGTCGACCAGAGTGAAAAAAGCTACCTTACAGATTTGCCGCCCGGAAATCGCTTGCGATTTCAGGCAAATCTGAGGGGGATGTATTGAAGGGGGACCTGTCCTCCTTCAAGCGGGCGATTGCCCGACATTTCAGGTTTTTCCAACCCAAATTAATCAACAATTATCCTCTCATCAATTGTTTTGGCCTATTCATTGTGCTATGATGCTTGCCAGCGGAGTTCGGCCTCTAAATCCTTCGCTATACAAACCAAAACCAAGGAGTTTTTTTATGCGTTCACGTATCAAGAACACCGTTTCCGACATCGTCCTGCTGCTGCGCAGCGTCCCTTCCCCGATCATTACACTGCTCGTGCTTTCAGTGGTACTGATGAACCTGCTGGCCAACAAGACCATCTACCAGCGCGGCTTCCTGGCCGTGGACGGCGGCATCATGGTTTCGTGGCTGACGTTCCTGTGCATGGACATCATCACCAAGCGCTTCGGCGCCCGGGCCGCGACCCAAGTTTCCATATTCGCGCTGGTCGTAAACCTGTTCTGCGTCGGCATGTTCGCGGTGGTCAGCATAATCCCCACCGAAACCGACTATTCTGCCTTCAACAGCATCTTCGGCGGCAGCTGGTTCATCGTACTGAGCAGCTCGCTGGCCTTCCTGACCTCGGCCATCTTCAACAACGGTCTGAACGCCGCCATCGGCAGGCTTTTCAAGTCCAATCCCGACGGTCGCGCAGCCTACTGCACCCGCAGCTACATCTCCACCTTCATCGGCCAGTTCGTGGACAATTTTGTATTCGCATCGCTGGTGTTCATGGTGTTCGCCCCCATCTACTGGGGCGGCTTCAGCTGGACTCTGCCCCAGTGCATCACCTGCTCGCTGATCGGCGCATTTCTGGAGCTGTTCATGGAGGTCATCTTCTCCCCCATCGGTTACAACGTATGCCGGCGCTGGCAGATGGAAAACGTGGGCGACGCCTACCTCAGGAGGCAAGCGGCATGAGGGTGGTCGTCACCGGCGCCGCCCGGGGCATCGGGTGGGCGAGCGCGCTGAAATACCTGTCTTTGGGGCACGAGGTACACGGCATCGACATCGCACCGGCAGGCATCGAAGCCCCCATGTACATCCATCACCTCGCGGACATACGGGATAAAGAGGCCCTTCCCGAGATCGAAGATGTGGCGATATTGTTCAACAACGCGGGCATCCAGCAGGGCGGGTCCGACATCGCCACCAACCTGTCTGGCGCGATCAACGTCACAGAGAAGTATATCAAAAACAACTGCGCCCTGCGCTCGATCCTGTTCAACGCCTCGGCGTCCTCCATCAGCGGCCAGGAGTTCCCCTACTACGTGGCCAGCAAGGCGGGCCTGGTAGGCTACATGCGCAACGTGGCCATCCGCGTGGCTCCAAGGGGCGTCACCTGCAATGCCATATCACTGGGCGGCGTGTTGACCGATTCCAACGACAGGGTGATGAAAGACCCGATCCTTTGGCAGGCCATCATGGACGTGACCCCCATGAAAAAGTGGGCGACGCTGGACGAGGTCTGCGAGTGGGTAGCGTTTCTTACCCTCACCAATCGCTCCATGTCCGGCCAAAACCTGCTGATCGACAACGGCGAGATGCACCTGAACCCCACCTTCGTGTGGCCGGGTTACGGCGACTGATCGCATACATGCAGAAAAAAGCACTGTAATTCTGATAGAACATATCATAATTACAGTGCTTTTTCAGTGCGGTCGACGGGACTTGAATTCGCATCTATCCAAAAATAGGCACAAACTATCCATCATAAAACGCCGTATAATCAGGGAATTTATGAATTATTGCATATAGACAGATATTATTATCAATGCAATTTGTGGTCAAAATTGTGGTCAGAAATGCGGTCAGATTTTCGGACGCACGGCTCACGCATGAATAGAAAACAGGACTTTCTGAAGGTAGTCGTCATCATAGCAACAACGCCTGCGACGTCTGGCAACAGAGAGCTTATCATCCATGCGCTTCAAGATATTCAGAACGATATGACGTACCACCGCAAAGTTTTCCGC
>ONJE01000141.1:7445-11307 GCA_900318045.1 uncultured Eubacteriales bacterium | reverse complement strand
AGCCCAATCCACTCGAAACTGCACATCCCTCATTTTAGAAACACACTCTAACCCCTAAAACATTCACAGCGCCTGCACCCTTGCCAGTTGGCGGTTTTTATAGGCCGGGTCGCCGGTGACCTCCTGGAGCACTTCAAGCTCCGGGGGGATTTCGGCGTCCTCGCCGTACATGAACAACACGGCCTTCTCTTCCGAGAAGGGGTACACGTCCAGCTCGAACTTGCAATCCCCGTAGACGAACAGGTGCTTCTTCTTGCGCACGCTGTGCAGCTCGGCGTCGCCCTCCATCAGGTAGTGGACGTACTGCTTTTCCGAGATGGGCTTTTCGGTGACCCACTGGGTGCCGTCCTCCATCACGTGCTTTTCGGTGTAGAAGTACAGGTAGTCTTCGCCGTTTGCCTGCTGGCGAATGCGCCGCTCCACCCCCGGCCGTGTGACGCACAGGTAGGTTTGCATCATTTCGATGGCCACCGCCCCGTATTTTTCGCGCAACAGGTCCAGGTCGGGCATCTTCACCAGGAACTTGCGCTTGTCCACCATCGGCTCGGGCTCGCCCAGCAGCCGGTAGATTTGCACGATGGCCCGGTTGATCTTGTCTTCGAAGTTCACCGAGTTGTCGATGATGTGTAAATTGGGGTGCCCCCGCCAGGCCCGCAGCGTGCGGTCGTCCATCTCCCGGGCGTATTCCAGCGATTCGGTACGGGCGGTGTTGCCCAGGTTGTAGGCGAACTCGGCCCCCTTGGCGCAGGTGACCAGGTGGAGCACCGCGTCGTAGCCTGCCAACACGCTGGCCTCGGTGCGGCCGTCGAACTTCGCGATGACCCGGTCGAACTCTTCGTCGGTGATATAGGCCTTGTCGTCCATCAGCGCCCGGTCGTAGATGATGAGCACGTTTTCCTCCGATACCACCTCGGCGGCCTGGAGGGCCAGCTTTTCCTTGTGGATCTGGTCGGCAACCACGAAATCCTGAAAGGCCAGCATGCTCATGCAGTCGCCGAAGGGCCGTATGCCAAAGCCGGAGATCAGTTCGGTGGCCGTCTCGGGGATGGTGATGACCCGCCAGCCGTCCTCCTGCTTGAATTCGTGGAGGATGCGGCTGATCAGCGTGGTCTTGCCCGCCGCCGGACCGCCGGTCAGTACGATCTTGGTGATGCGCTTGGACATGGAATTGCCTCCTTTGTGTTGGGGGGTCAGATTTATCGAGATGTTGCTCAGGAATTAGGGAATAGGGAATAGGGATTAGGGATTAGGGATTAGGGATTAGGGATTAGGGATTAGGGATTAGGGATTAGAAATAGCGGCTGACGCATCCAAAAGCCTTCCCCAGCGACCGAAGGGAGCGGTTCAGGGGCATCGAGCGCCCGGAAAACGGCACAGTGTGCCGTTTTCAGTGGTTCGAGCGCCCGGAAATCTGTCCAGTGGACAGATTTCAGCGAGAACGGGTCGGCAGACCCCCGTTGATGGGGCCGGTAGGCCCGTGGTAGGTGGCCGAGCGCAGCGAGGTCGGAAGAGGTCGGTTCCCCTGCGGTATCGCTGATTTGCGTGCTTTTTCCTGGGAGAACGACCTCTTCCGGCTTTCCCGGAACAATGCAAGCATTTTCTGGGAAATCCACCTTCCCCCTGAAGGGGAAGGCTGCCTTTGGAGCCGTCACCCTCTCCTCGCCAAATCAGTATTTGTCTAACAGGATCAGCAAACAATGTGGCGGCAATCTGCCGCCACATTGTTGCGTTACGCCAGCACCGCCTTCGCGGCCTTGGCGCTTGCAAACGGTCCCGGCAGGGCGTCCACCCCGCGGTGATTGCCCAGGAAATCGCGGTCGAAGGCGATGGGGGTGCCGTCCCGGTTCTCGAAGCGCTGTTCCGGCTGGAAGGCGCAGCCCAGGCTCTCGGTGGTGAGGATGGCGTCCCGGAAGTCGCCCAGCAGGTCGTAGACGTTCGTATTCAACGTCCACTTTCCGTCGGCCTCGGCCACCTCCACGGTGACCCTATCCGCCGTATTCACCAGCCCGGTCTTTTCATGCTTGCTGACCGTCGCGCCGCCAAAGTAGGCGTTGCCGCCGATCCACACCGGCAGGTGGCCGAAGTGGTATTGGGCCAGGTGGCCCATGTCCGGCTCGCGGTCCATCATGAAGTTGGAAATCCATTCATCATAGGCCGGGAAGATGTCGAACGGGGCGGTGCCGGCGGCCTGGTGTTCGGGGGAATCCGGCCCGATGGACGGGTCGGTGACGGGGTACTTCTGCACGATGATGTTGTTGTACACCCGGTCGTCGCCGTGGAGTATGGTCATGAAGCCCGCGACCTCGGTGCGGTGGCGGATGTGGTAGGGGGTGTAGCGGGGCTCGCGCTGGCCGTTGACGACGCTGTCCACGCCCGAATTGATCAGCCCGAACGCGCCGCACATCAGGTTGTGGATGACGGCCAGGCCCTCGCTGGGCATGATGACCGAGGCCTTCGACAGCAGCACGTTGTTGTCGATCAGCGTCGGGCCGTGGCCCACCTCGATGAATACGTCGCAGCTGAACATCGCGCCCTGGGCCTGGCCGAGGCCTTCGGGCCGCTGGTTGTCGTGCATCAGGTTCTGGCTGATGCGCGCGCCCTGGGCTTCCCAGTCCAGCCATACGCCCTCGATGCAGTGGTGGATGTGGTTGCGGCGGATGGTGACGTCGATCGCCGCGTGCAGCTTGATGCCCGCGGTCTCCGCGCCGCCCAGCTGCTGGCTGTTGCAGACGTGGTGGATGTGGCAGTCCTCGATGGTGGAGAACACCGCGCCCATGCGACCCACGATACCGGTCTGCTCGCAGTGGTGGATCTCGCAGCGGCGCACGATGTGGCCGCCCACCTTTTCCTTCAGCCAGCCGTGGTACTGGCCCCTGCAAACGGCGTCCCGTTCCATCTGGGTGGGGGACTTGACGTGCTTCGTGAAGAAGTACATGTCGTTTTCCGGGTCGCGGTACTTGCCCAGGGAAATGCCGCAGCAGCGGCTGCCCCAGACGGCGCAATCCTCGATGATCCAGCCCCTGGACCAGTGGGGGCCGATCAGGCCGTCCTGGTAGGCGGCAGGCGGGGCCCAGGTGGTCGCGCCCTTGTTGATGTCGAAGCCGGACACGGTGATGTAGCCGATGCCGTTCTCGTCGGGCATGAAGCAGTTGCGCCGCACGGCGATCTCCACCTTCTGGGCGTTGGGATCCAGGCCGTGGAAGTTGGCGTAGAGCACGGTCTCGTCGCCGTCCTGCTCGGTGAACCACTTCCAGGTGGATTCCTCCGCGTTCCAGGCGAATGGGTCCGCCGCGCCGGCCAGGCACTCATCCAGGGTGTCGGTCTCGTACATGGCCAGGTCGTTCAGGAATACCGAACCGGTGTGGCGCACATTGGGGGCAAAGTACCAGTCGCCGCAGACCCGGGTGGTGTAGGGGTTGTAAGCCCCGAACACGCCGTTGCTGACGCGGTTGACCCACACGTCGCCCTTGAAGCGCGTCCAGCCGGTCAATACCTCCGCGCCGGTGATCACCGCGGCAAGGGGTACTTCGGAGCGATAGACGATGCGCGCATCCTCGCGGCCTGCGTTGCGGGGAGTGACCTTCTCACGGTATATACCAGGGGCGACGAGAATCTCGTCGCCCGCTACGGCCACCCGCGCCGCGTCGTCGATGTGTCGAAAGGGCATCTCCTTCGAGCCGTTGCCGTCCCGGGATGCCTGTGCATTGACGTAGTAGAGCATGGGGACCTCCTTATCGTCCGGTTTAGGGACTGTGCATAAATGATTCGTACAGAATGCGCCGAATGAATTCGTCAGTGCAAGGCGGAGGAGGGAGGCGTGCCGGGGCACGTTGACCGACGACAACGCAGCAATGGCGGATTC
>ONJE01000141.1:0-7439 GCA_900318045.1 uncultured Eubacteriales bacterium | reverse complement strand
GAGGAGGGAGGCGTGCCGGGGCACGTTGACCGACGACAACGCAGCAATGGCGGATTCAGGCAAGCATCATGTATGAATAATTTCTGCACAGGCCCTTATTGCTCGCTGGTGCTGTCCTGGATGGAAGCCATCGAAATCGCGGCCCTGTCCATGCACCACTGATCCGCGTTCATGTGGAAGTAGTGGAAGATCAGGAATTCGCCCTTGCCGCCGCCGATGCACACATCAAGGTTCTCGCCCTGATTCTCGGTCAGCAGCAGGACGTCGTAGTTGTTGATCTTGGTGAGGGTGGGGGCGTCGTACTGGCTGGCGTCGATGATGTCGGCCAGATCCGCAACGGTGTCTACTTCCTCGTCGTAGAAGCTGTGCTGCACGCCGATGGCCAGCTCGTAGTCATTGCTGCCGAACAGGTCGATGTAACCCTGGGACTTCAAGTTCTCGGGCATTTCGTCGTCGGGCGTCTGCACAAACTCGGCGGGAATCCACATCTTGAGGTTGAACTGGTCGTAGGTGGCCCAGTTGCCCTCGGCGCCCATCAGCTCGGCCATCTGGCTGAACTGGTCCCAGCTGTAGGTCTGGGGTTCCGCCTGCTGGGTCTCCTGCTGGGCCTCCGGTTGGGTTTCCTGCTGGGTCTCCTGCTCGGCCACGGCGGTGAAGGCAAACAGCAGCAGGGCTGCGAGAATCAGGCTGACAATCTTCTTCATGGTCATATCCTCCTAATAAATGTCGTTTTTACTTGATTTCGGTCTTGTTGCCCATGTACATGCGCAGGGCTTCGGGGATGCGGATGCTGCCGTCGGCCTGGAGGTTGTTCTCCAGGAAGGCGATGAGCATGCGGGGCGGGGCGACGACGGTGTTGTTCAGGGTGTGGGGCAGGTACTTCTTCCCGTCCGCGCCCTTGACGCGGATCTTGAGCCTGCGTGCCTGGGCGTCGCCCAGGTTGGAGCAGGAGCCCACCTCGAAGTACTTCTGCTGGCGGGGGCTCCAGGCCTCCACGTCGCAGCTCTTGACCTTCAGGTCGGCCAGGTCGCCGGAGCAGCACTCCAGCGTGCGCACCGGGATGTCCAGCGTGCGGAAGAAATCGACGGTGTTCTGCCACAGCCGGTTGTACCACATCATGCTGTCCTCGGGCTTGCAGACCACGACCATCTCCTGCTTCTCGAACTGGTGGATGCGGTAGACGCCGCGCTCCTCGATGCCGTGCGCCCCGACCTCCTTGCGGAAGCAGGGGGAGTAGCTCGTCAGGGTCTGGGGCAGCTCGTCCTCGGAAAGCATCTGGTCGATGAACTTGCCGATCATGCTGTGTTCGCTGGTGCCGATCAGGTACAGATCCTCGCCCTCGATCTTGTACATCATGTTCTCCATCTCGGCAAAGCTCATCACGCCGGTGACCACGTTGCCGTGGATCATGAACGGGGGCACGTAGTAGGTGAAGCCCCGGTCGATCATGAAGTCGCGGGCGTAGGACAGTATGGCGCTGTGCAGCCGGGCGATGTCGCCCTTCAGGTAGTAGAAGCCGTTGCCGGAAGTGCGGCGGGCGGCGTCCAGGTCGATGCCGTTCAGGCGCTCCATGATGTCCACGTGGTAGGGAATCTCCCACTCCGGTACCACGGGCTCGCCAAAGCGCTCGTTCTCCACGTTTTGGCTGTCGTCCCTGCCGATGGGCACGGATGGGTCGATGATGTTGGGGATCACCAGCATACGCTTTCGGATCTCCTCTGCGTACTCCACCTCCTTTTGTTCGATGGCGGCCAGCTCGTCCTGCATGTCCTTCACCTGTTGCTTGGCGGCCTCGGCCTCGTCCTTCTTGCCCTGGCCCATCAGCGCGCCGATCTGCTTGGAGATCTTGTTGCGCTGGGAGCGCAGGTAGTCCGCCCGCTGGATGGCCTCGCGGTTCTTCCTGTCGAATGCCACGACCTCATCCACGAGGATCAGCTTCTCGTCCTGAAACTTCTTCTTGATGTTCTCCCTGACGAGTTCGGGATTCGTGCGAATCAGATTGATATCCAGCATGTCCTTCTCTTCCTCCTTGAATTGCGATTGAGATTGGTTCAATCGATGGGGAACACCCTCCCTAAACAAAAAAGCCTCCTGTCCCTGACCTTGCCTGGGACGGAGAACTTCCGCGGTGCCACCCGGCTTGCCCGTTTTCCGGGCCGACTCGAACCGCGCTGTAGGGGGCGCGCCCCTCCGGCTCGTCGCCGGACGCTCGGAAAGTGGAAGCCATGAACCCCGCGCCGCCGGTTCGCACCCGCCACCGGCTCTCTGAACGCGCAAGACCCTCGCCTTTTTCCTCAATCGCAGTGTGTTTGATTGGCTCTTATTATAGTGCCTGGAGGCGAATAATGCAAGTAAAGAAAAAGTGTTTACCCGTCCGTTTGAGCAAATTTCCCCCACCTGTGCGCATACACACGCGGCGCAAATACCCCCTGCCGCCCGGCAGCCCGTCGGAGTATGCCATACATCCCGCCCGGAAGGCAGGGCATGTGCCGTCATGCGTATCGCGGTACCGGGGGTTTTCACTGCACGAGGGAATAGTAGTGCTCCAGCCTGCTCCGGCAGCTCAGGAAGACGAGGTGCATATTGGGGTCGAACTGGGTGCCCATGCCCTCCTGCATGATTTGCGCGGCCTTTTCGTAGCTCATGGGCTCCTTGTAGACCCGCTTGCTGACCAGCGCGTCGTAGACGTCCGCCACCGCCATGATCCGGGCCTCCAGCGGGATCATCTCGCCCACCAGGCCCTCGGGGTAGCCCTTGCCGTCCCAGCGCTCGTGGTGATAGCGGGCCACGTGATAGGCGGTCTCGACCAGGTGCTCCTCCTCCATGCCCTCCAGCAGGATCATGACCATCTGCCCGCTGATGGTGGAATGGGTCTTCATGATGGCAAACTCCTCCGGCGTCAGGCGGGCGGGCTTGTTGAGGATGCTGGAATCGATGCTGACCTTGCCAAGGTCGTGCATGGGCGCTGTCCGGACGATGTCCTTGGCCAGCTCGTCGCTGAGGGGGAAATACTGATTGGCCTGGATGTCCTCCACCAGGATGCGCACCACGTCGCTGGTGCGCTTGACATGGCCGCCGGTGTTGCTGTCGCGGTTTTCGACCATGTCCGCCAGGCTGAGCACCAGCTTCTCCTGCATGTTTTCAACGCTGCGGGTCTTTTCAGCCACCTCCTGGTTGAGGCGGGTATTGAAATCGGCCAGTATCTCCAGGTTGCGGGTCTCCTCAGTGGCGTCCCGGATATCGATGAGGTAGCCCTGGGGCGTGCCGCCCGGATGGAACCGGAACGGGGCGATCTCATAGGCGAAGGTGCGCTCTCCCGAGCGGAACGTGGCCGCGGTGGTGCCGTTGGCGTTGTAGTTTTCGATGATGCCGCGCAGGGTCCTCCCGGAGGGGCTGTCCTGGGGAATGCGGGTGTCCACCCGCTGGTTCTTGAGGTCCGGGAGGAATTCAAAGCACTTCTCATTGGCGCTCAGGAACCAGCCGTTGAGGCCGATGGCCACATAGCCCCGGCTCATGGCTTTGTGGTTGTCCGAAATCAGGCTGGAGATATCATGGGCCCGGGTGCGGTCATAATTCAGCACCAGCAGCACATCTGCGACCATGTACAGGTAGGGCAGGCCGGAGAAATTCATGTCCAGCACGCTTTCGAGGGCGTACATCACCATTCCGGCCAGTACGAAGGACATGTAGAAGGCCAGCGTGCGGCGGGAATAGGTCTTTCGCCGGGCCTGTACGATGGCCACGATGCCGAAGACCACGATCAGCATCGCCAGTGCGAAGGCGATGTGGGAGAAGGCGAAGGAGCCTCCGCGCATCCGCGTGGAATAGCCGTCGCCGGTGTCCGTGATCTGGATCATGCCGTCGGGCATGCCCCTGCGCAAGGTCATCCAGACCGGGAACAGCTGGGTAAAGGCCGCGGCATACACGATGAATTTGAGCCAGGGGCTCACGGGGATCTCCAGGTGCCGCAGCATGGAAAACAGCATGATGGCCAGCAGTACCGTGGTGCCCAGGTTGATGAACACAAACAGCACCAGGGCCGCCTCCTGGGAGGAGGTCTGGGTCTTCAGCCAATACCCCATGATGATAAAGGGCAGCAGCAGCGATATGGACCAGTCATAGCTGTTCACGTGATCGTCGTTTCTCAGGGCGAACAACAGCGTGGCCAGAACCGAGATCACGAGACAGACGCCAAAGCCGGCAGTAACCATTTTTCAGTTTCCTTTCCCCGGATAATCAGATCAATGAAGCGACTGCGTCCTTATGCTCACGCGCCCGCGTCATCGATGGTGAGCGCTCCGATTGGCGCCGGGTCCAGCACCCGCTGCTCGATTTCAAAGTAAACCTCGCTGTGTCCGGCGGGGGAGCGGACGGACTTCAGCTCCGAGCCCATGCCGGTCAGCAGGGCGGCGACCACCCGATGGTTCAGGCCGGAGGCCTCGCTGACGCGATGGGAATCCAGATAGACGCGCACCGAGAACAACAGGTGAATCCGGTCGTCCACGGCCTTGCCGTAGAGCGCCAGCTGCACCCGGCCCCTGTCGGTCGCTGGCAGGCTGCCGGAGACCATGTTTACGAGGACCTCCCGCAGCAGCCTGGAATCGCCCGACAGCTGGTCGGGCAGCGCCTGGGAGATGTCCAGGGCCACGGAGAAGCCGTTTTCCTCGGCCAGGGGTACGACGATATGCAGGGTGTCGGTCAGAAGCCCGCGCAGGGAATAGGGCTTCGCGGCGGGCCGGGTTTTCCCGGACTCGATATCAAAGCCGTCCATGATTCCCTCCGTCAGCAGCAGCACCCGGCTCGAAGCGCCGTAGGCGCTGCGGGCATAGCGCCGGATGGATTCATCCCGGCTTTCCGACAGGATCTGCCCGTTGAGCATGACCAGCTTTTCCAGCGGCCGCTGCAGGTCGTCGGCGATGCTGTCCATGAAAGCGACCTTGGCTTCGTTGATGGATTCCGCCTCTTCAATCCGTTGTATGACGGCCTCCTGCTCCTGCTTTTCATCGTTGATATTCTGAACGGTGAAAACCACATTCTCCAGCGGCTTGCCTTCGACGCGGTCCATGGCGTAGAAGCGCAGGGAGCACCAGCCGTACCGGAGGCTCTTGAATTCGCTGGCGATGCTGTTGCGCCCCTGCAGGCGATCCGCCAGGGTATCGGTGTCCACGAATTCCAGCATGCGGTCCCGGTATTTCTCATCCGCATCCCGCATGATCAGGTTGGTGAGCAGCTCCTTTGCGGTCTTGTTTTTCGGCCGTTCGCGCTCCAGCTTTTCATCGACGGACACCGGCGTCATCTCCCCGGTGGGCAGATGGATGATGTAGATGAGGTCATAGATGTCGGACATGCTGAAAATGCCGGCCTTTCGCAGCTCCATATCCTTCATCGCCCGTCGATAGGCGAGGGTGCCCGCGCCGTTTACGACCATGGACAGCACCCACAGCACGGCAAGCACGACGAAGGCATAGAAGGTGAAGCCCTGGGTGAATAAGCGGTGGAAATGGATCACAACGTCGTAGTCGGACAGATCCAGCGCGTCCAGATAGTAGAAGATCACGCCGATTTTGACGTCGTCCCCACCCTTGATGGGCATTTCGCTGAAACGGGTGCTGGGATAGTAGATCACATAGTCACCCGCCTGCAGGGGGATCAGCAGGTCGCCGTCGTAGCGATACTCAAAGGTTACATCCTCCAGCTGGTAGTCCTGGAGGTTCATCCGCTGCACCTTCTCCCGGTCTGTTCCGGTGAACTGGTGAATCTCCACCTCGCCGTTCCAGGCCTGGTTGATATAACAGTCCCCGACGATGTTGATTCGCAGTTCCCAATCCTGCAGGGTATCGCTGCTCTGGTTGCGCAGGGTGCCGTCGATGGTTTGGCCGGTCAGGTCTACCCTTTGGCCGTCGTCCATCTCAAATTCGCGCTTCAGCCATGAGCTGGTGCTGTCCGCCCGGGCATCGATTTCCATCTGGACCATTCCATTGCTGTCGTTCCCGTGAATGTGGAATTCGTGCCGGTTGAACCGGATGAGGGATTCCATGTGAATGACCAGCATAACCAGCGTAAGTATAAAAAGGGTGATGCTGAATCGCCTCAATCTGTTCTGATCAATCATCCCCGCAGAGCCTCCTGTTTTTTCCTGTAAAGCAGGTTCAGTTTATCATTGTAGTAGGCTTTTGTCAATTGCAAGATAGTATATCGATGCGTATATCAAGATCGGGGAGGGCGACCACGTACCGCGCTGGTGCCGACAGTTTTTGAAATACTTGCCAAAGTCAAAAAGTTTTTCTTAGGAGCCTTGACAAGAGCTGCACCGCTCGAATATAATAATTATGAGCAGAGATGCTTGTCGGCCATGACGGCGAGAATATCATGGACGTGTATGTTTAGCCTCCGGGAGTGACGGGGTGCCGCAAGGCGTAGAGTATCACTCACTTGTAAGTCGGGGCATCCGTAAGGTTGCCCCATTTTTTGTGTCGGGGTACAAATTTCGCAGGCTTACTGGCGGTAAGTCAAGGAATTTGCAGACTGCGGATGGCTGAAAGTCATCCGTCAGGCTGCCACCCATATTGTGCGGTATTTCCCTAAGCTGGATTCTGAGGTTTTGATTAAGGAGAAGCGTCCAACTGTGCTTGTGATGAGCTTGAAGTATCGGGGAAAGAATTAAGATTTCGCCGTTCCTTTGAGATCGAATATTGATCCAGCAGCTCCGAAAAACGAATACTTCGCTTTGCCAAACCGTAAAAGCACCAAAGAAAAGCACCATCACGGCTTGCATTACATAAAAATGTTTCCTGTTTCAAAACATTTTTATGAGCGGTATCGAATCGAGGGTGATTTAGCGTCAAAACTATACCTCGCTATTATTGATAAAAATCAAAAAATAATAATTGATAGTTGTCAAGAGTACCTCAGAAGATACGAAAGGGGTATACGTTCCAAGTATTCAACGGATATTGATCTGCTATTGAATGCTTTGCGCAATCTCACAGATACATAGGACAGGATGAGTGTTTCCCGGCAGCTTAGAGTTAGTTTTGAAAGTCAGGCACGATATAGAAAAACGCCGGGACGGTTAATACCGTCTCGGCATTTTGAGGATCAGCGCAAACACGTTCTCATAGAATACGAGTTCGTATCCGCACTTTATGGCGGACCCTAAGGGATTCGAACCCCTGACCTTCTGGTCCGTAGCCAGACGCTCTATCCAGCTGAGCTAAGGGACCACGCTTCGGCTTCTCTCAAAGCGCTTAATTATAATACACCCTGCGGCCGGATTTGTCAAGGGCTTTTCAATGTTAAAAACAATAAGGAAATACCGTAAGGTAACTTTTCGGTCAGGTAAATTCTGATTTGTCGCGGGCTATCGCCCGCTTGAAGGGGGACAGGTCCCCCTTCAATACATCTCCCTCAGATTTGCCTGAAATCGCAAGCGATTTCCG
>ONJE01000272.1 GCA_900318045.1 uncultured Eubacteriales bacterium | reverse complement strand
CCCCGCCAAATCAGAATTTCCCTCAATAAATCTATTATACCAAAAATTATACTCAACGACAACCCGATACGCATAAAAACCCACCGGCGCGGTTGCGCCGGTGGGGAGGAGGGAATCATCAACACATTGTCGTTTTATTCGTTTAGCGCGGCATTCCTCTGAGCGATCTTGACAAGGGAGAACAGCTCCTCGCGGTAGGGGTCGTTCAGCGGCGCCTGCTTCAGCAGATCCAGTACGGTGTCGTAGCTTGCGTCGCCCTTGTACGCGCTGTCCGCGAGGATCATGCCGAATTCGGCTACCGCGGCGGCGAAACGGAAGTCGCCCTCGGGTGCGTCGGTCATCGCTGTATCGTCGATCACGTCGGTTTGAAGCTGGCTGGTCTCGCCACCGGGTTCCTTATAGCGGGTGGACAGGGTCAGCCACTCGCCGCCCTGGGCCGCTTCAGTGAGGGTGCTGGTCTGGTATTTCAGGCTGCCATCGGCCTCGCTCTCGCCAGCGGGCACCAGCTCGTACATCACGGTGACGCAGGCCCCAGCGCCGACCTCGCCGGCGTCCTTTTTGTCATCCTCGAAGTCCTGATTCTCCAGGGCCCGGTTCTCGTAACCGATCTGCCGCCACGCGGAGACCTTCGCGGGGTTGAATTCCACCTGGAACTTCACGTCGTCGGCCACGGCGTACAGGGTCTGGGTCAGCTCCTCACACAGCACCTTACGGGCTTCCAGAATGGAATCGATGTAGTAATAGTTGCCGTTGCCGTCGTCGGCGAGGGTCTCCATCTTGGTGTCCTTGTAGTTGCCATCGCCGAAGCCCAGTACCGACAGGTAGATGCCGGTCTGTTTCTTTTCGGTCACGAAGTCGTGCAGGTCGCTCTCGCTGGTGATGCCCACATTCAGGTCACCGTCGGAGCACATGATCACGCGGTTGTTTCCCTTGGGACGCAGGTAGCGCTGGGCCACCTCATAAGCCTGGGCCAGGCCCCTCTGGCCATTGGTGGATCCTTCGGCCACCAGCGCGTCGATGGCGGAGAGCAGCTTTGCCTTGTCCTTTATTGGGTTCGCGCCCTCGATCAGGATATCCTCGCCGCTGGCATAGGTGACGATGGAAACGGTATCCTTCTCGCCCAACTCGTCCACCAGCATGGACAGTGCCTTTTGGGCCAGGGGCAGTTTGTTTTCATCGTACATGGAGCCGGAGACATCCACCAGGAACACAAGGTTCGAGCCATCGCTCCCGGCCTCGGGGGCGTCGGCAGCCCGCACGCCCAGGGTCAGCAGCACATTGCCCGGGTTCCAGGGGCAGGTGGCCATCCGGGCGGTAACGCCGAATTTCGCATCGGACTGGGGCGCGGCGTAGTCATAGCGGAAGTAGTTCAGCATCTCCTCCACCCGCACCGAGCCGCTGGGAATGTCGGCGGGGGGGAAGCCCTGGTTCAGCATGCGGCGCAGGTTGCAATAGGAGGCCGTGTCCACATCCGCCGAGAAGGTGCTCAACGGGTCGGTGGCCACCTTCCTGAAGCCGTTCTCGGTGACAGCGGCGTATTCCTCGGTGTTGAAATCGGGATAATTCATGTAGCCCATGGCGGGAGAGGTGATGTTGGCAATCAGGCCGCTCTCCATGGCTTCCTCCGTCTCATAGGCATAGGCTTCGACGTCGTCCGTCGCCTCGGGAAGGGCCTCTGCGCTCTTCTGTTGCATTGACCGCGTGGCGTCCAACAGCGCCTGGGGCAGCGCGCAGCCCGCCAGCAACGCTGCCACCAGCGCCAGTGCCGCGATCATCAAACCTTTTTTCTTCATCATATTATCCTCCTGTGATAAAATTATCTGAACGTTGGACGGGGGAAGATGGAATTTGGTTCCAAACCGGGCGGCGGGAATAAAACGGTTGCATTTGTCGCTGTCAAATGTTATACTTATATTGACAATAAAATATACGGGTATTCACAGGTGCCTGTTCGATCGATCTGGGAGGACAGGAGAATAGGGAACGGAGTGCGAGTCTCCGACAGGACCGCTGCTGTGAGGCGGAGCCAGGGCCATGACCATTGATCGCGGGATCGAGAAGGGGCCGGAGCGATGAAACCGAGTCAGAAGACCTGCCTGTGAAAATACATGTCTTGTTCTTCGGAACAGAGTCTGTTTCTGAATTCGGAACGATGCCTTTTCGGCGTCAACGATGAATCGTTTCATTCCATTGGATTAAAACGAGACAGTCGGCACGAGGCGCTGGCCGTTTACCGCCTGAACTGCATTTCTGTGTCGATTTCCCTTGACTTGGCCCCGGGCGCTCGAACCCGGTAAGCCTGCGAAATCTGCAGGCGCGCCTGACGGAGAATGCACGCGCCAGCCGACTGGCTGAATTATGCGGTATTCACTTGGAACAGACTCCAAAGAACGGTATGCCCCTTTTGCGCGACGGGCAGGAAGCCCGGTGCGTTTATTGGATATTGCAATTTGACAGGACATGTTCGACCGAGAGCCAGACGTGCCCTGTTGTCGTCGGTCAACGTGCCCCGGCACGCCTCCCTCCTCCGCCTTGCACTGACGAATTCATTCGGCGCATTCTGTACGAATAATTTATTCACAGTCCCTTACTGGCGGTAAGTCAAGGAATTTGCAGGATGCAGCTGGCGGAAAAGGCACTGCCAAGCGTTGCCGCCGTATTGTGCGGTATTTCCTATACGTGAACCGAACGAGAGAAAGGGTGAGGCTACCAAATGACCAGACAATTCGACTTTGCCCCGGTGGATCGCATACTGGACAACCATCCGAGGAGCGAGCTTTCCACCATCGCCATCCTCCAGGACATCCAGGAGCACTACCACTACCTGCCCCGGGAGGTATTCCCCTACGTGGCGAAGGCCATCGGTGTGGGGGAGGCCCGGCTGTATGGTGTGGCGACGTTCTACGAGAACTTCTCGCTGGAGCCCAAGGGAAAGTACGTGATCCGCTGCTGCGACGGCACGGCCTGCCATGTGCGCGGCTCGATACCGATCCTCGAGCGGTTGCGGCAGGAATTGGGCCTCGTGGGCGGCAAGAAGACCACCGATGACCTGAATTTCACCGTGGAGACGGTGTCCTGCCTGGGCGCCTGCGGCCTGGCCCCGGCCATGACCGTGAACGGCACGGTGTACGGCGCGATGACCCCGGACAAGGCGTCCGAGCTGTTGCGTGAACTGAAAGCAGAGCTGGAGAAAGGGGGCGGGCAGGCATGACGAAGCTGATGAGCCGGCAGGATCTTCAGAACCTGCGCAGCGTCTGTCAGAGGGCCCTGTCGCTGGAGACGAAGAAGATCCTCGTCTGCGGCGGTACGGGCTGTGTGGCGGGCGGTTCCCTGGACATCTATGACAAGCTGAAGGACATGCTCCAGGCACGCGGCATCCACGTGTCCGTGGAGTTGGCCCACGAGCCCCACGAAGAATCCGTAGGCATCAAAAAGAGCGGCTGCCACGGCTTTTGCGAGATGGGCCCGCTGGTGCGGGTGGAGCCCCAGGGCTGGTTGTACACCAAGGTGAAGCTGGACGACTGCGAGGAGATCGTGGAAAAGACCATCGTCGGCGGCGAGTGCGTGGAGCGACTGGCCTACAGGCAGAACGGCAAGATCTACCGCAAGCAGGAGGATATTCCCTTCTATGCCAAGCAGCACCGGGTGGTGCTGGAGCACTGCGGCCACATCAACGCCACCTCCGTCTACGACTATCTGGCCGTGGGCGGCTACCAGGCGCTGGAAAAGGCGCTGTTCGACATGAACCAGGATCAGATTCTGGACGAGGTGTCCGAGTCCAACCTGCGTGGCCGTGGCGGCGGCGGCTTCCCGGCGGGCCGAAAGTGGAAGTCCTGCGCCCGGCAGAAGGAGACGCCCCGCTACATCGTCTGCAACGGCGACGAAGGCGACCCCGGCGCGTTTATGGATCGCTCGGCGATGGAGGGCGACCCCCATCGCCTGATCGAGGGCATGATCATCGCGGGCATCGCCATCGGAAGCAGCGAGGGCTACATCTATGTGCGCGCGGAATATCCGCTGGCGGTGGACCGGCTGCGCATGGCCATCGCCCAGGCCGAAGAAATCGGCCTGCTGGGCGACAATATACTGGGTACGGAATTTTCGTTCCACATGCACATCAACCGCGGCGCGGGCGCGTTTGTCTGTGGCGAGGGCTCAGCGCTGACCGCCTCCATCGAGGGCAAGCGGGGTATGCCGAGGGTCAAGCCGCCCCGCACGGTCGAGCACGGCCTGTTCGACAAACCCACCAATCTGAACAACGTGGAAACCTACGCCAACGTGCCGATGATCATCGAAAACGGCGCGGCTGGTACAAATCCATCGGCCCGGAGAACAGTCCCGGCACAAAGGCCTTTGCGCTGACGGGCAACATCATGAATACCGGCCTGATCGAGGTGCCCATGGGCACGACGCTGCGGGAGGTCATATTCGACATCGGCGGCGGCATGCGTGGCCCGGAGGGCCCGGCGCCGGAAGACAGCTTCAAGGCCGTGCAGATCGGCGGCCCCTCCGGCGGCTGCCTGACCCAGAAGGAGTTGGATATTCCGCTGGACTTCGATTCCCTTAAGAAGGTTGGGGCCATGATTGGCTCCGGCGGCCTGGTGGTCATGGACAACAGGACCTGCATGGTGGAGGTCGCCCGGTTCTTCATGAACTTCACCCAGAACGAATCCTGCGGCAAGTGCGTGCCCTGCCGCGAGGGTACCAAGCGTATGTTGGAGATCCTGGAGCGCATTGTGGCAGGCCAGGGCCGGGACGGCGACATCGAGCTGCTGGAGGAGCTGGCCGACACCATTTCCAACACGGCCCTTTGCGGCCTGGGAAAGACGGCGCCTTCGCCGGTCATCTCCACCATCAGGAACTTCCGCAGCGAGTACGAAGCCCACATCTACGACAAGCGCTGTCCGGCGGGAGCCTGCGCCAAGCTGCGCCGCTTCGTGATCGACCCGGAGAAGTGCAAGGGCTGTTCCAAGTGCGCCCGCAACTGCCCGGTGAACGCCATCACAGGCGTGGTGAAGAAGCCATTCGAGATCAATCAGGACAAGTGCATCAAATGCGGCGCATGCAAGACAAACTGTTCGTTCGATGCTGTAAGGGAGGAGGCGTAACGTATGCAGCTTAAAAACATGATGACGGTGGACGGCGTGCCCGTCAGGATCGAGGGCGAGCGCAACCTGCTGGAGGTCATCAGCAAGGTGGGCACCATCATGCCGGTCTTCTGCTACCACAGCTACCTCTCCATTTACGGCGCATGCCGCATGTGCATGGTGGAGGACGACCGCGGACGGCTGATGGCGGCCTGCTCCACCCTGCCCGAGGCGGGCATGAAGATCCGCACCAACACCGGCCGCCTGCGCCGGTACCGCAGGAACATCCTCGAGCTGCTGTTGGCCGAGCATTGTCGGGACTGCACCACCTGCGGCAATTCCGGCAAGTGCAAGCTCCAGGATCTGGCGGCACAGTTCGGCATCCATGACATCCGCTTCCCCAACAGCCGGGAGAACCAGTCCGGGGACAAATCCTCGCCCTGCATCGTCCGCGAGCCGGGCAAATGTATACTCTGCGGCGACTGCGTGCGGGAGTGCAACGAGGTCCAGCACGTGGGGGCCATCGACTTCGCCCATCGCGGCAGCAGGGCTACCATCTCCACCGCGTTTGACATTCCCTTGGCGGAATCCCCCTGCGTGGGCTGTGGCCAGTGCGCGGTGGCCTGTCCGACCGGCGCGATCATCGTGCGCGATGACACGCACAGGGTATGGGAGATGATCGACGACCCAGAGACCTTCGTCACCTGCGAAATCGCCCCCGCCGTGCGCGTGGGCATCGGGCGCGAGCTGGGCCTGAACATCAGCGAAAACGCCGTGGGCCTGATCGTGGCGGCGCTGCACCGCATGGGCTTTGACGAGGTCTACGACACCTCCACCGGCGCGGACCTGACGGTCATCGAGGAGGCCAACGAATTCGTCGAGCGCGTTCAGAAGGGCGAGAAGATCCCGCTGTTCACCTCCTGCTGTCCGGCGTGGGTGCAGTTCGTGGAAAAGAAGTATCCCGAATTCCTGCCGAACCTGTCCACTGCCCGCAGCCCCATGAGCATGTTCGCGGCGGTGGTCAAGGAAATCTATAAGGACAAGCTGCCGGAGGGCAAGAAGCGGCACTATCATGTGGCGCTGATGCCCTGTACGGCCAAGAAGTTCGAAGCCAGGCGCAGCGAGTTCATCACGGAAATGGGCCCCAATACTGACGACGTGATCACCACCCAGGAGCTCATCAAGATGATCAAGGAATCCGGCATCATCTTCAGGGAGCTCCAGCCCGAGAGCGTGGACATGCCCTTCGGCACCATGTCCGGCGCGGGCATGATCTTCGGCGTCACCGGCGGCGTGACGGAGGCGGTGCTGCGCAAGATCGCCACGGACAACAGCCGCACCACCCTGGCCGAGATCGCCTACACCGGCGTGCGTGGCATGGACAGCGTGAAGGAGGCCGATATCCCCTTTGGCGACAAGGTGTTGAAGATCGCCGTGGTCAGCGGCCTGGGCAACGCCGAGGGCCTGTTGAAAAAGATCAAGGCGGGCGAGGTCCACTACGACCTGGTGGAGGTCATGGCCTGCCCCGGCGGCTGCATCAGCGGCGCGGGACAGCCCTACATCTCCCACCGGCACCGCGGCAAGCGGGGCGAGGGCCTGTACCGCGCGGACCGCATCAGCACCATCAAACGCAGCCAGGACAATCCGCTGATGAAGGAGCTGTACGAGGGCGTGATGAAGGGCAAGGTGCACGAGCTGCTGCATGTGAACTATATGAAGAACAGGTGATGGCAATATCAAAACATTCCCCCGCGCCTTGTGTTGCAGGGCGCGGGGGAATATATATGAATATCAACGCTCACACCGTGATTTCTCCCCGCAGGTTGCGCTCCATGCGGCTGCGTATGCCGTCACCGGACAGGCCGCGGCTGAACAGGTAGTACAGCTTGGCGACGGCGGCCTCGGTGGTGATGTCGTAGCCGCTGACCGCGCCGGCATCCTTCAGGGCGGAGGAGGTCTCATAGGCCCCGAGCAGGACCGTACCGTGGGGACACTGGGAACAGACGACGATGATGGTACCGTTGTCCGACGCCCGGCGGATGATGGGCAGCAGCGCGTTCGCGTGGCCGGGGATGTTTCCGGCCCCGAAGGTCTCGATGACGATGCCCCGCAGGCGCTCGGTCATGATGGAGTCGAACAGCTCGAACTGTATGCCGGGGAAAACCTTGATGACCCCGATGGGGGTGTTCTGCATGGGCTGGATGGAGAAGCTGCCCCGGCACGGGGGAAGCAGGGCGGCGCGGTTGAAGCGTATCGATATGCCGGCCTCCGCCAAAGCGGGGTAGTTTGGCGATTCAAAGGCGATCAGGTCGTCGGCAGAGTACTTGATGGTCCGGTTGCCCCGCAGCAGCCGGCCCCCGAAGTACAGGCAGACCTCGTGCACATGGTCGCAAGCGGCGATCAGCAGCGCGGTGACGATGTTGTCCCGGGCGTCGTTGCGAATCTCGCAGAGGGGAATCTGGGAACCCGTCAGTATGACGGGCTTGTTGTTGTTGCGCAGCATGAAGGACAGGGCCGAGGCGGTGTAGGCCATGGTGTCCGTGCCGTGAAGGATCACAAACCCGTCGTAGGCGGCGTGGTGCGCCGCGATCAGCGCGCCGATGCGGTTCCATTCCACCACGGTGATGTTGGAGGAATCCAGCAGCGGCTCCATATCCACGATATCCCACAGGGGCATGGCGTCGGCGTGAAGCTCGGGCAGGCTGTCCAGCAGGGCGTGAAAGGCCTCCTTCCGGGGTGCGTAGCCCTGGGCGGTGTTCACCATGCCGATGGTGCCGCCGGTATAGATGACCAATATCCGCTTCCTGTCGCGCATGTCGTTTCCTCCTGTCTTGTTTCATCGAAGCCAATGGCGCGTTACGCCTTTGGTGAGCTCACCTTCCGGGGTGAAAGACCGACTGTGCTTAGAGTGTGTTTCTAAAATGCCTGAAGCGCAATTGGCTGGAAACTCCGTTGCAGTTACGGCGTCTTAGCCTGCATTTCTGCGTTGATTTTCCTTGACTTAGCCCCGGGGCCTGCCGGCCCGTTCTCGCTAAAAACTCTCCACTGGAGAGTTTTCCGGGCGCTCGAACCCACTAAGCCTGCGGAAAATCGCCTTGAAATGCAG
>ONJE01000247.1 GCA_900318045.1 uncultured Eubacteriales bacterium | reverse complement strand
TAATCCCTATTCCCTAATCCCTGCGCCTCTCCCCGACAAATCAGAATTTGCCTGACTGTACGATCAATACAAATATACCCGAGGAGGCTGAGAACCATGCGCATTTCCTGGGCGCAGCTTTACGAGCAGATTGGGGATTGCCGGAAGTGCAGGCTCTGCGAGACGCGCAACAACGTGGTGCCTGGCGAGGGCAATCCCCACGCGAAGCTGATGTTCATCGGCGAGGGTCCGGGCCAGGACGAGGACCGGCAGGGCCGCCCCTTCGTGGGCCGCTCGGGGGAGCTGCTGACCCGGATGATCCACGCCATTGGGCTGGAGCGCTCCGAGGTGTACATCTGCAACATCGTCAAGTGCCGTCCGCCCCAGAACCGCAACCCCGAGCCCGATGAGGCCGCGGCCTGTCTGGACTACCTGCGGGCCCAGGTGGCGCTGGTGCGCCCCAGGGTGGTGGTGCTGCTGGGCAAGGTGGCCTGCCAGTACACGATACGGGACCAGGTGTTCATCACACGCGACCACGGTCGCTGGTACGAGCAGAAGGGCGTCTGGTTCATGCCCACCTATCACCCGTCATTTCTGCTGCGGGATCCGGCTAAAAAGCGGGAAGCCTGGGAAGACTTTCAGAAGGTGCGGGCCAAGCTGAATGAATGGCAGGATGCGCCGGGGGAGGACGAGTGAGCATGGAGCGGTTTCAGAAGGAGATCATGGCGTTCTTTCGCAACCTGTATGAGGGCGAGCGCAAGGTGTTGGTGTTTGGCGAGGGCCTCGTAGGCGCGCCGGTGATGATGATCGGCGAGGCGCCCGGCGAACAGGAATCCCTTCAGGGACGGCCCTTCGTGGGCAAGGCAGGCAAAAACCTGGACGCCTTCCTGGCGCAGGCCGGCATGGACAGGGCTGCGCTGTACGTGACCAACGTGGTGAAGTTCCGGCCCACCCGCACGTCGGCGGCGGGTCGCACCGTCAACCGTCCGCCCACCCAGGAGGAGGTCAGGCTGTTCCTGCCCTGGCTGCTGCGGGAGATCAACCTGGTGAACCCGAAGTACATCATCACCCTGGGCAATGTGCCCCTGAAGGCCCTCACCGGGCGCGGCAGCGTCATCGGCGAAATGCACGGCCAATTTGTGGACTGGCAGGGGCGGCAGCTGTTTGCGATGTACCACCCTGCGTCGGTGATTTACAACCCCGGGCTGAAGGAAGTCTACAGCCGGGATATCGCCACTTTCGCGTGTCGTTACAGGGAAGAAACTGAAAAAGAACGGGGAAAGTAAAAAAGGGGCTTGTGCTATTTCCTTTTTTGTGTATAATATCTCATGTGATTGTGGATTCAATCAGACAATGACCGATGCTCTGTTGCTTCGGGCGGCTGGTTCATAGGCTATATTGGGAGGTATGAAGATGGGTTTGGTCAAATGCCCGCGCTGCGAGCTGAATTACATGAATGATACGGATACCATGTGCTCCGTGTGCCGCAGGGAGGTTCGCGGCGAGAGCGAGCAGTTCGAGATGATCGAGCTGTGCTCGGAGTGTGGTGAGAACCCGGTCGTGCCTGGCCAGGAGCTGTGCGCCTACTGCCTGAAGGAGCAGGCTCGTCGCAACGAAATCGATAACGACGAGGAGATCCAGCACGAGCCGGCCAACATTGAAATCGATTCGGTGTCCACGATGGACGAGATCGAGCTGGACATCGGCAACGACCTGGACGGCGAGGACTTCGGCGAGGACGCTGATTTTGACGGCGAGGAGCAGGACGAAGAGGACGAGGAAGACACTCTCGACGACAAAAAAGAGGAAGAATAGCCTTGGCGGTCTATGCGATTGCCGATCTGCACCTGCCGGCCAGGCAAAAGCCTATGGACGTGTTCGGCCCGCACTGGAAGGACCACTTTCAGCGCATCCGCGAGGACTGGCTGGCCCGGGTGGCCCCGGGGGACCTGGTGCTGCTGCCGGGAGACATTTCCTGGGCTATGCGGCTGGAGGAGGCCAGGGAGGATCTGGATAGCATTGCCGCGCTGCCGGGCATGAAGCTTCTGCTGCGGGGCAACCACGACTATTGGTGGAGCTCCATAGGCCGGGTGCGCCGCATGCTGGCGGATAACATGCTGGCCCTGCAGAACGACAGCGTGCTCATCAATGGCCGCCTGTACGCCGGTTCGAGGGGCTGGACACTGCCCGGGCCGGAGTTTACAGAGGATGACCAGCGCATCTATAACCGGGAGCGCCTGCGGCTGGAGATGTCGCTGCAGAGCGCAAGGCGCAGGGACACTCAGGCGCCGATCACGGTGATGATGCACTATCCGCCCCTCACCGACGAGACGCCGGGCTTTTCCGATATCCTGGAGCAATACGGCGTGGCGGATTGCGTCTATGGCCACCTGCACGGCCCCGCCATCTACGGGGCAGTGCGCGGCCTGCGGGGCAGCGTGCGCTATCACCAGGTGTCCTGTGACGGGTTGGGGTTCAAATTATACCTGTTGTATCCATAACAGATTAGCTCGTTCATGGCGGCGCGGGCGCCGCCGATCCATGCTTCGCGCCCGCAACGGTGGCCCATGGCCGCCCTGGCAATGAAAGGGTTGACCGATGAAAAAACTGCTGTTCATACTCAATCCCCAGGCGGGCCAGCGCAAGGCGAACCGCTTCATGCCGGATATGATCCGGCTTTTTATCGAGGCGGGCTATATGTGCGAGCCCTACGTCACCGGCGCGGCTGGCGAAGCCGCCCAGGTGATCGCCAGGTGTCCCCATAAATACGACCTGGTGGTCTGCGCGGGCGGCGACGGCACGCTGAACGAGACCGTCTCCGGCATGCTGGCCGCGGGCATGAACTGCCCCGTGGGCTACGTGCCCTGCGGTACCACCAACGATTACGCATCCAGCATCGGCCTTTCCCCCGATGTGATGCAGGCGACCCGGGACATACTGCAGGGCAAGGCTCAGACTGTGGACGTGGGTACCTTCAACGGCCGGTTTTTCGTCTATACTGCCACCTGCGGGGCCTTCGCCAAGGCCTCCTACAACACGTCCCAGGCAGCCAAAAACATGCTGGGGCATGCGGCTTATGTGTTCGAGGGCATCCGCGATCTGACAGCCATCAAGCCCTTCCATATGAAGGTGCGGGCTGACGAGCTGATGCTGGAGGACGACTTTGTGTTCTGCTCCGTCACCAATTCCACGTCCGTGGGTGGCATAATCCAGCTGGATGCCCAGCTGGTGGCGCTGAACGACGGTCGCTTTGAGGTGACGATGGTGCGCAATCCCGTGAACCCGGCCCAGCTGAGCAGCATCATCGTGGGCCTGACCACCCAGAGCGTGCCCAACGACATGATCCACTTCTTCTCCGCCAAGAAGATCCGCATTGAATGCGGCGACCCTGTGGAGTGGACGCTGGACGGCGAGCGGGAAGCGGCGACGGAGGATGTGACCATGGAAAACCGTCACAGCGCCTTCAGGATCATGATTCCCCGGCACGTGTCCTCCGCGCCTTTTGAGTGGCACAAGGAAGAGGCGGAGCTGTGAAGATCAATTATCAGCTTGAAATGGAGCGCGAGCTTGCGCGGATCGAAGCGTCCGGGCGCAGGCCGCGCCTTTTGTTGCATGCATGCTGCGCCCCATGCAGCAGCTACGTGCTGGAAGCGCTGAACCGGTGCTTCGACATCGACGTCTACTATTACAACCCCAACATCGCCCCCCGGGAGGAGTTCGACCGCCGGGTAGCGGAGCTCCAGCGGTTGGCGGCTGAATTGCCCCATGAAAATGCGCTGCGGGTAATCGTGGGCGACTATGATAACGAGGCCTTCATCGCCATGTGCCGCGGTCACGAGGACGACCCCGAGGGCGGCGCGCGCTGTGCCCTGTGCTTTCGGATGCGCCTGGAGGCCGCCGCGAAAATGGCCGCGAAGCTGGCCTGCGACTACTTCACCACATCGCTGACCATCAGCCCTCTGAAGGATGCCCAGCTGCTCAACGCCATCGGGGCCGAGCAGGGCAGGCGGGCCGGTGTGAACTGGCTGCCCTCCGACTTCAAGAAGCGGAACGGCTACAAGCGATCCTGCGAGCTGTCCCGGGAGTACGGACTCTATCGCCAGGACTATTGCGGGTGCGTGTTCTCCAAGCGGGAAAGGGACGAGCGCTTGGCTGCGCAGAATGGTGATGATAATAAGGAGAAGCAGGTAAATTCTGATTTGTCGCGGGCTAACGCCCGCTTGAAGGGGGACAGGTCCCCCTTCAATACATCCTCCTCAGATTTGCCTGAAATCGCAAGCGATTTCCGGGCGGCAAATCTGCAAGGAAGCTT
>ONJE01000172.1 GCA_900318045.1 uncultured Eubacteriales bacterium | reverse complement strand
TTGCGGAAAACCGCTGACAGCTCAAATCGAAGATTTGAGGTGCAGCGCCGCCCGACCGGAAATCGCCTGCGATTTCAGGCAAATCTGAGGGAGATGTATTGAAGGGGGACCTGTCCCCCTTCAAGCGGGCGATAGCCCGCGACATATCAGATTTTCCCCATAATGTCATTATTATTCTCCATTCCCCTTCAAAATATGTGTTATAATGGAGATTGGCAGAATATGACAGGCGGGGGTCGGGATGATCGGGGTTGAGGTCAAGGGCGTGGCGCTGCGTCTGGAGACGGCGCCGGGGCTGTTTTCGCCCCAGCGGGCGGACCGGGGCACGCTGGCGATGCTTTCGGCGGTGGATTTTGCGCCGGGGATGAAGGTGCTGGACCTGGGCTGCGGCTGTGGGCTGGTGGGCCTGCTGGCGGCGAAGCTGTGCGGGGAGGGGAACGTCGTCATGTGCGATGTGGACCCGCTGGCGGTGGACATCGCCCGGAAGAACGCCGAGCGCAACGGCGTCGGGGGCGTGAAAATCGCCCTGTCGGACGGCTTTGGGGCCCTGGACGACACCGGCTTCGACCTGATCCTGTCAAACCCGCCCTACCAGAGCGACTTTGCCGTGGCCAGGGGCTTCATCGAAAAGGGCTTCAACCGGCTGAAAATCGGGGGCCGCATGGTGATGGTGACCAAGCGGCGGGACTGGTACCGCAACAAGCTCATCGCCATATTCGGCGGGGTGAAGATCCGCGAAATCGACGGGTATTATGTGTTCATGGCCGAAAGGCGGGCCATGCGCTACGCAAATCGGAGCGGTTTCATAAAAAGAAGGTAATGATTTCTTTGCTTGACAGGGTATATGTCAGGGGGTAAAATTATTACGGCAGTTTGATAAACTGCTACAGGTATGGTTGTATCACAAAGTGATTTGCCGGGAATTATGACGTGAAAGGAGAGGAAGGGAATTTTGAGTTGGCCAATCGTCGCATTGATTGCGCTGATTGCGTTGGCCATTGGCCTGTTCGCCGGTTATCTGTACCGCAAAAACGGCATGGAAAAGAAGATCGGCCAGACGGAGGAATTTTGCGCCAATATGCTGGAGGACGCCACCCACAAGGCTGAGGAGAAAAAGAAGGAAGCCGTACTGGAGGCCAAGGAAGAGATCATCCGCTTGAAGTCGGAGCTTGATAAAGAAGTTCGTGACCGCCGCAGCGAAGTTTCGCGGCTTGAGCGCAGGGTGAACCAGCGCGAAGAGGCATTTGACAAAAAACTGGACAACCTGGAGGCCCGTGAGGAGGCCCTGAACGAGAAGTATAAGGAGGCCGAGCGCCTGGAGGCCGAGGCCCAGGAAATGCACGCCCGCCAGAAGGACGAGCTGGAGCGCGTCGCCGGCATGACCTCGGACGAGGCCAAGCAGGTGTTGATCGACAGCGTTCAAAAGGACGCCTACCACGACGCCGCCGTGATGGTGCGCGAGGTGGAGGCCAAGGCCAAGGAAGAGGCCGACAAACGCGCCCGGGACATCGTTTCCCTGGCCATACAGAGGTGCGCCGCCGACCACGTGGCCGAGACCACGGTTTCGGTGGTGGCCCTGCCCAACGACGACATGAAGGGCCGCATCATCGGCCGCGAGGGCCGCAACATCCGCACCCTCGAAACCGCCACGGGCGTCGACCTGATCATCGACGACACGCCCGAGGCCGTGATCATCTCCGCGTTCGATCCGGTGCGCCGCGAGGTGGCCCGCATCGCCCTGGAGAAGCTGATCATGGACGGCCGCATCCACCCGGCCCGCATCGAGGAAATGGTGGAGAAGGCACGCCGCGAGGTGGACAACTCCATCCGCGAGGCCGGCGAGCAGGCCATCTTCGAGACGAACCTGCACGGCATCCACCCCGAGCTGGTGAAGCTGCTGGGCCGGATGCGCTACCGCACCTCCTACGGGCAGAACGTGCTGCGCCACTCCATCGAGGTCAGCCACCTGGCGGGCGTCATGGCCGCCGAGCTGGGGGCCGACGTGAACCTGGCCAAGCGCGCGGGCCTGCTGCACGACATCGGCAAGGCCATCGACCACGAGGTCGAGGGCACGCACGTCACCATCGGCGCGGACCTGTGCAAGAAGTTCCGGGAGAACGACCTGGTGGTCAACGCCGTCGCCGCCCACCACGGCGACGTGGAGCCCAAGAGCGTGGAGGCCGTGCTGGTGCAGGCCGCCGACGCCATCTCCGCCGCCCGCCCCGGCGCGCGCCGCGAGAGCCTGGAGAACTACATCAAGCGCCTGGAGAAGCTGGAGGGCATCGCCTACTCCTTCGACGGCGTGGAAACCTGCTACGCGATACAGTCCGGCCGCGAGGTGCGCATCATCGTCAAGCCCGAGGATGTGAACGACGCCGGCACCCTGATCCTCGCCCGCGAGATCGTCAAGCGGATCGAGAAGGAGATGGAGTACCCCGGACAGATCAAGGTGAACGTCATCCGCGAAACCAGAGCGGTGGAGTTCGCGAAATAAATACTGTTGCGACACACCCGGCCTCCGCATATGCGGGGGCCGGGTTTTTGACTGGAACGGCTTGCCCTTTTTTTCGGCGCATGGTACAATACAGCGTAAGACACTGTGAAGAAATATTGTCACAGGGACGGTTCTGTTGACACAATGGTGTTGTCAAGAGAACCGTCCCCAATGTCACATGACAAAAAGAACCGTCCCCAATGTCACAGACAGGAGATGATACCATGAAGCTGAAGAAGATCAATGCTGCGCTGGGACTGATTTCGATCGTGACGATGCTGGTACACATCGGATACACGGACTACGCCTACCTGGCGTTTTACTACAACCCGACGCTCAAGCGGCTGACGTCGCTGCCGTTCATGGTCGTGGTCTGCCTGCACGCGGTCTGCGGCATGGCGGCGGTGTTCCTCCAGTCCGACGGGACCCGGATGGATCTGTACCCGAAGCAGAACCTCAAGACGGTTATCCAGAGGCTGACCGCGGCGCTGATCCTTCCGCTGCTGTTTCTGCACATCAAGACCTATGATCTGCTCAGGTCCAGCGCGGAGGGCGGTCAATGGCTTGCCTTCGCACTGCTGATGCTCAGCCAGCCGCTGTTTTACGCGGATGTCCTCGCGCATGCGTCGCTCTCCCTGTCCCGCAGCCTGATCTCATTGGGATGGCTTTCGTCGCGGGAGGGACAGGTGCGGCTGGATCGGATCGCCGTCGCCGTGGGCGCCGTGGTGTTCGCCATAACGGTGTTCGCCGTGGTGAAGGGCCAGCTGGCCATGTTCGTGAAGTGAGGTGGGGCCCATGAAGCAGGTATTGATCATCGGCAGCGGCATATCGGGCATGGCGTGCGCCGTCCGATGCGCCCGGCAGGGCGTCCATGTGACGCTGGTATCCCCCTTTCCCTCCGAGCGCTCCCAGTCCGTCATGGCCGCGGGCGGCATCAACGCGGTCACCGCGTCGCACGAGGCGGGCGATTCCGTGGCCAGCCATATCGAGGACACCCTGAAGGGCGGCTGTTATATCGGCGGCGAAAGGGCGGTCACAGGCCTGTGCGGGCACGGCGAGGAGATTTTGCGGATGCTCGAGGGCATCGGGACCGTGTTTTCGATCGACAAGCAGGGCCGTCCGCTGCACCGGGCGTTCGGCGGGCAGTCCCACAAGCGCACCTATTACTGCGGCGCTTCCACCGGCAAGCAGATCGTGTCGGCGCTGGTGATGGAGGCCCGGCGCTTCGAGGCGGCGGGGCTGATTCGCCGCAGGCTGTGGTGCTGCTTCCATTCCGCGCTGCTTCACGACGGCGTGTGCCACGGGGCGCTGCTGTACGACGAGACGCAAAACAGGCTGGAGGCGGTTTGCGCGGACGCCGTGGTGATGGCCACCGGCGGGCAAAACGCGCTGTTCGGCAAGACGACGGGCTCCACACAGTGCGACGGCTACGCGGCGGGGCGGCTGTTCATGCAGGGCGCGGTGCTCAAAAACCTGGAGTTCATACAGTATCACCCCACGACGCTGGAGACGCCGCAGAAGCGCATGCTGATCTCCGAGGCAGCGCGGGGCGAGGGCGGCAGGCTGCATTACGAGGAGGACGGCCAGAGGGTCTACTTTATGGAGGAAAAGTTCGGCCCGAAGGGCAACCTGATGACCCGCGACGTGGTGGCGCGCGAGATCCACGCGGCGAAGCGCCCGGTATATCTGGACATCTCCTTCCTCGGGAAACAGGTGATCGACGAGCGGCTGTCGGAGGTCCGGGACCTGTGCATGAAGTACCGGGGCATCTCCGTGCACAGCCAGCCGATACCGGTCGAGCCGTCGGTGCACTTCTTCATGGGCGGGCTGGCGGTACACCTGAATCACGAGACCAACCTGCGCAACCTGTTCGCGGTGGGGGAGTGCGCGTCCATGTACCACGGGGCGAACCGCCTCGGCGGGAATTCCCTGCTGGCCGCGATCTACAGCGGCCATGTGGCCGCGGATGAGATCGCCGGCAGGGATTCGGATGGGCGTCACCCGGATTTCAGCGGCGAGCTGGCGCGCGAGACCGCATTGCTCCAGAAGCGCCAGAGCGCCGACAGCCCGTTTCCCGTCATGTACATCCGGGACATGCTGGGCGAGAGCATGCAGAAGCACATGGGCATCGTGCGGAACGAAGCAAGCCTCGACGAGGGGATCAGGGATGTCGAATACTACCTGTCCGTCGCCGGGCGCATACGCTATGACAGCAGCGTGATGCCCTATTTCAACTACAGCCTGACCGGCATACTCACCCTCGCGCGGGCGACGCTGGAATGCGCGAAGTCGCGCAGGGAGAGCCGCGGCGCGCACTATCGCAGCGATTATCCCAACACAGACGAGGCGTGCCAGTCCGCGACGCTGATCGCCCGCGCGGGCGACGGCTATCGCGTCTGGCTGGACAAGGAGCGTGCCTATGAGAGTTAATATCCTGCGGCAGCAGGCGCCGGACTCCGAACCCTACTGGGAGTCCTTTGATTACGACGGCCCTGCGGACAATACCGTGGCGGGCGTGCTGGATTACATCAACTATCACGACGACATCATCGACACAAGCGGCAAGAGAACCACCCGGATCGGCTGGGAATGCTCGTGTTTTCAGGGCATCTGCGGCGCTTGCGCGATGGTCGTCAACGGCGTGCCCGCGCTGGCCTGCGAGACCTTTGTGAAGGACATCAAGGGCGGCGCGATCGAGATCCGCCCGCTGCGCAAGTTCCCGGTCATCCACGACCTGATCGTGGACAGGTCCTCCATCCACGAAAACCTCAGGCAGATGAACGTCTGCATCGGGGAATACCAGCCGTCCGCGAACGCAGACCACGCGCAGCAATACAGCGTGGCGAAGTGCCTGAAATGCGGCCTGTGCCTGGAGGTATGCCCGAACTACGTCAACGGCAAGAGCTTCTTCGGCGCGCTGTTCGCCAACGACTGTTATCTGGTCGCCTCCAGGAACCAATCGAAATCAAAGGACATTGCCGGGATCTACGGGGCGCATTTCGGCAGGAACTGTTCAAAATCCCTGTCCTGCATGGAGGTATGCCCGATGGGGATTCCGACGATCGCCTCGATGGCCTGGATGAACAGGAAGCGCAAATAGACCTGACATCGGGGACGGTTCTTACTGTCACCTTTCCATGATAAAGTAAACAGAAAACATGACAAAGGAACCGTCCCCAATGTCAAATTCTGATTGATCGAGCTGTTTACGGATACGCAAAGGGAAGTATAAAGGGAACAGGGACATCAAGCGCCCGGAAAACGCTCCAGTGGAGCGTTTTCAGTGGTTCGAGCGCCCGGAAATCTGTCCAGTGGACAGATTTCAGCGAGAACGGGTCGGCAGACCCC
>ONJE01000143.1 GCA_900318045.1 uncultured Eubacteriales bacterium | reverse complement strand
GACCACACCGCTGCCTCGAGGGTATCCACGACATACCCGGTACTGCGGATACTGTACGCCGGTAAATCGCCGAAGCTGTCAAGATTGCGCAGCCGGTCATAGTATCCCAGATTCTCAGGGTCAGCCAGACAGAACTCGTAAAACGCAAAGCCCCTGTCCAACCCGATCTGGAGACGATTCGCCAGGGTACCTCCCTCATTCAGTATGGCGGAGGCCATAAAGTAGTACAGTCCACAGGCAATATTGGATCGGATGTGGGCATGGGTCAGGCTGCCGACTTTGTGGATGATGTCAATGGCTTCGTCGGCGGGCAGAGCGTGATCACAGCAGTACAGCACTGCCGGCATGATTCGCATGAGGCTGCCGTTGCCGTTGGAGCGCTCGTCGATGTTGCCCGCTTTGTGCGGCTTGTGATACCGCTTATACCGGTTGATGGCGCTCATCGTTCCGCGACCGATGTCATAGGCATATCCATACGGGGTGAACGCGCCGTCGTCCAGCCACTTGACGAAGTTGTCCATGATGTCTATATAGTCGATGGCCCCGGTGCGCCGGATGCTCTCCAATAACGCCAGTGTCAGGGAGCTGTCGTCCGTCCAGGAACCGGCGGGCAGGTTGAAGGTTCCGAATCCCCGCATGTCCGTGACCGGATGCCGGGCGACCTCCTCCCTCGACTTAAACTGCACGGGGCAGCCGAGGGCGTCGCCGATCACGACGCCCATGATTCCGGATTTCCACATATTCATTCAGATCACCTCCCGCGTTCGCGTACATCCTTCTCAATCTCATCCTTCCAGGAAGCGCTCATGGGTGCAGCGCACTCCCTCATGTGAAGCACAGCCCGCCCGACGACATCATAGTTCAGCTGCTGGCCGCGGTGATCGTTCTTAAAGGTGACGGATCTGTCCGCGCCGATGCCGAAGTGAGCGGCAGTCTCCACAGCGTCGATGTTGGCCCCGAGGAACAAAAACTCCCAGCCGTACTTCTCCTTTTCCTTCTTCACCATGGCCTTCACCTCGTCAGAGGTATAATGCCGACTGGCGTTCTCCATGCCGTCCGTGGTGATGACAAAGACGGTGCGCTCCGGGCGGTCCTCCTCGCGGGCGTACTTGTGAACCATGGCGATGTGGTGGATCGCGCCGCCGATGGCGTCGATCAGGGCAGTGCCGCCGCCGACAAAGTACTGGCGATCCGTCAGGGGCTCGATCTTCCGCAGATCGACACGGTCGTGGATGACCGTGCTGCTGTTGGCAAAGAGGACTGTGGACACCAGGGCTTCGCCCTTCGCTTGCTTCTGGCGCTCGATCATGCTGTTGAAGCCGCCGATCGTGTCGGCTTCCAGACCCGCCATGGAGCCGCTCTTGTCCAGGATAAAGACCATTTCCGTCAGGTTCTTTTTCATTGATAATCCCTCCCGCTTGTTGATGTGTCTATCATACACAAAAACGGGAGGGAGGTGGTCGCCTGTCATGCGACAATTACAGATTGCTGCCGGAGCCCAGGAGGGGCATATCAAATTGAAACAGGACCTCGTTGATTTCAAAGATATTGAAGTAGTGCCTTTCGATGAAATACTCCAGGATGATGTCGAACTTGCTGCTGTGGGAGAGGGCGAAGCCGGCTTTTCTGAGCAGGCTCTTTGTCTCGGGAAGGGAAAGCTCCAATGCGACGGCAAAGGCGAACACAGTGGGCTTGCTGGGCTTGTAGGCGGGATTGGAACGAATCTTGCTGAACAGCTTCCTGTCCACGTTGGCCCGCTTGTAGCACTGGGCGTCTGTCATGCCTTTTTCGTCGATCAACCGCAGCAGGGCAGCGGAAAAGCCTTCATCCGTCTGCTTCAGCATCTTTTCCCAGTCGGGCATAGTCATGGCAGGCTCGGCCATGGACGGCGCCGGCATCGGTGAGCTGTCGGGCATAACCGAGTCACTGTAAGCGGAGCCAAGCCGTTGATCGAGCTCCAGCGCGGCAGCCTCATCCTGCTGCCAAAGCATCTCGCGAGAGCGTTCGACGTTCCTTTTGACGTGGGTGGCAGCATAGACATCATCAATGTATTCCTGCACATCCCGGAACAGCTTCTTGCCAGTGAGGAACTCCGTGTGGCCGAACACCACCAGATATACCATCATGTCATGCTCAAACAGGAACTTTGTAATGGTGTCCACGGCAACCGACATGGCCTGATCCTTCGGATAGCCATACGCTCCAGCCGAAATCAGGGGGAAAGCCACAGTCTCGCAGTTGTGAGCAAAGGCCAGCTCCAGAGAATTGCGATAGCACGCCGCGAGCAGTTCTCTCTCACCATGTGCCCCACCGTGCCAGATCGGGCCGACTGTGTGGATCACATACCTGGCGGGGAGGCGGTAACCCATGGTTATCTTTGCTTCCCCGGTTTCACAACCGCCGAGGGTTCGGCACTCCGCCAGGAGACCGGGCCCGGCAGCACGGTGAATCGCACCGTCTACACCGCCGCCGCCAAGCAGGGAATTGTTGGCGGCGTTGACAATGGCATCGACATGCATTTTGGTGATGTCGTTCCTGACGATTTCAAATGGCATACGGATACCTCCCACAGGACTTCTTATCCCGCTTCGGAAAGGGCAAGGGTGATGTATTGACCGAAACAACCACAGGTCAGAAAAGCCTGTAGCTTAATCCGACAGTCACAAGTACTAAGGAGATATATAGAACAAAACGGGTTTCGAGGATTCACGGATCTGACAGGATGGTTTTTTCGATCTCAATTCCCGGTTTCCTCATCCAGGGCGGCCAGGGACCGGTACGCGTCGCAGTGCGCCATCAGCTCCTGATGGGTGCCGTCAGCCAGTATGCTGCCGTTTTGCATGAAGAGGATGCGGTCGGCGCCGGCGATGGTGGAGAGGCGATGGGCGATGATCACCACGGTCCTGCCGCGGCGCATGTTGTCGATCGCCGCCTGGATCTTTGCCTGGGTCGCGTTGTCCAACGCGGACGTCGCCTCATCGAAGAGTATGATCGGGCTGCCCCTGAGCATGCAGCGGGCGATGGCCAGCCGTTGCCGCTGGCCGCCTGAGAGATTGACGCCGCCCTCGCCGATCAAGGTATCGTATCCGTCGGGCATGGCCTGGATATCCTCATCGATACAGGCTTGCCGACATACCTCCATCATCTCATCGTCGGTCATGTCTTCCTTGACGATCTTCAGGTTCTCCCTGACGGACATACGGAAGATGTAGGGGTTTTGGGTCACGACGGTCATGCTGTCACGGATGGAATCATGGGTCAGCTGCCGAATGTCGATGCCGTCCAGCATCACGCTGCCATCGGTGGGCTCATACAGTTTGGAAATCAGATTGAAGGTCGTGGTTTTGCCGCAGCCGCTCCTTCCCACCAGGCCCACCATCTCCCCGGCTCGGATGGTGAAGCACATGTCGTTGAGAACATTCGGGCTGTCCCCGGGATGATAGGAAAAATTGACGTGGTCAAAGGTGATATTTCCCTCGGGCGCGTCGAGCACAACGCTTCCGAAGTGTTCCTTGGGGAATTCCGGGCTGTTCAGCAGGGCATGGACGCGCTCATTGGAAATGTTGAAATCAGCGATGGAATCCATGAAGCAGCCGATGACCTTTACTGCGTTGGGCCCCAGCTCGGCATAGTAATTGTACAGCACCAGGGCGATGGAGGGGAGTATATCGCCTCTTGCGATCAAATAGGCCAACAATGCGATCATGGCGAAGCTGCCGATTTCGCCAAATTCCCACCGGAACAGCTTGGCACGCCAGGATCGGGACTGCATGTTGAGGCGCTTGCCATTGGCGTCATCAATGCTCTTGTTTACTGCTTCCATAAAGCGAGGTCCGCTGTTGAGCAGCTTCACGTCCTTCGCGCCGCGAACCATTTCGCTCACCAGGCCGGAAAAGCGCTCGTTGGCGGAACGGTAGACCCGGTCGTCCGCGGACAGACGCCTGGTTCGCCACAGCTCCATGGCGCATTGGGAGCCCATGATGAGCACGACAAACAGGGCAATCATGGGATTGACCATGAACATGGCGCACAACACGCCGAAGTAATTGAGCACCTGGGAGACCATGTCGGCGATGGCGTTGAACCCCGAGGCAATGCGGCCGGTATCCGAGGTAATGCGCTGAATAAAAAGCCCGCTGCCCTTTTCGTCCAGGCACTGGCTTTCGATTTGCAGTACGTTCTGCACCAGATCCTTTTCCAGGGTGGCCAGCGTCTGCGTATAGGCCCGGTTATAGCCCTGGTTGCTGAGCACCATGAACAGATTGCGCAGGAGCTGCACGACCAGCAGCACGATCGCGATCAGCATCACGCCCTCGGGCTCGTGTTTGGTATACGAGATGATGATCCGCGCGCTGACGGCAGGCGCCAATATGCCCAGCAGCGCACTGACGACCTGGCAGGCCACGGAGGCTGCGAGCGTCTTGCGACTGTTTATGGTGTATTTCCAGGAGAACATGAAATTCTTCAGCGTCGTATTGTGGCGCGTAAAGACGAATAAGACGCGGTTCTGCCCCTTTTCATAGCGCCATTCCGGCACGTTATTGATGCGGTGATGCAGCCGGTCCAGCACTTCGCTGTTTTGAGCGAAAGGATCCATCGATGCTCCGTCGACGGTCAACTGAATCCTCAGGTCGCCGTTCCACGTCCGAAAGCGCAGGCAGAGGCGCGCCCCATCGCCAAGGCGGTCCCGATAGAGCAGCAGGATCTCCTCGAGCGACAGTTGAAAGTAGAGGCGGGATTTTTCTTCTATGCCGACTCGGGCCAGCTCGGTTTGTGTGATCCCGACGACCCGGGCAATCTCCTGCTCGTTCAACGTTCCCTTGATGGTCATGGAGAAATCTCCCTTCCGATGTGTCACATGTGATCGAATGTTTTGATTATAATACGAAAAAGGAAATTTGACAAGACGGAAAACTTCAAGCGAATTTGTATGGACAGCGCATATGCTTTGTGTTATAATTTGACTTGCAAGCGGGTATCTTGCATAGCCGCGCGATCAACAGAAGAAAGGAGGAAGAGATATGAGCGATGACAGGAAGGCAAACGGCGTTTATAACCCGGAAGAATACGACACGATTGCATTCCCGATGATGAAGGGAAGCAAGGATATCATCAAGGCGCATTGCGATGTGACGGGGGAAACCTACCACTCTTTCCTGCGCCGGTCGGTCGTCAATCAGATGGCTCGCGACCGGGAGGCCATGCAGAATCCCGGGCTCGACCCGAACACACAATACGAGAACTGGCTCCGTTCCCCGGACAACGTCAAGCGTCAGATCGTCACGTCCCTCGCGGAGTGGATCGCGAAGGGGCAGAAGGGAACCTTTGAGTTCCAGCCGCCTGCTGAATAAGCGGGAAACCACAATGCATAGCCGCGGTTGCGGCTGTGTCCATACATCACAGACAGTCTTCGAGCTCTTTCGCCTAAGGTATACGCTATGGCGTTCGGGCCGTGCGGAAACGCAAGGGTTATCCTGGAAACGGGCTGGCCTTCCTGATTGAAAAGAAGACCGGCGCCATTGCCGTCCTCTTTTTTATCAGGCGTCTCCATCTGGGCTATCCCGAAAATGAAATGGCCAGCCTGATTGAAAAGAGGACGGCTTTTCATGGGGGGGATCCGGCTGAGGTTTCGGGTCGGGCGTCCGGACAGGGTGTTTCCCTTGCAAAAGTCACTTTGGCAGAGGGCACAGGAGGACAAGATGACAGGCGACATCATGGATTACGAGCAGGCGAGGGCGATGCTGCTCACGCGGATCAATCCGGTGAGTACGGAGCGGGTTCCGCTGGACGCCTGTGCCGGGCGTGTGCTGGCGGAGGCATTGGTCGCCGCGGAAGATGTGCCGCCCTTTGATCGCTCGCCCTACGACGGTTATGCGTTGCAGGCGGCGGATACTGAGGGCATGGACGGAAACCATGCCGTGACGCTCAGGATACTGGAAGAGGTCCCCGCCGGCCATGTGGGTAGCTGCACGATCACACCCGGCACAGCGGTGAAGGTGCTGACAGGGTCGCCTCTGCCGAGTGGGGCTGACGCTATCGTGCCCTTTGAGGAAACGCACTTCACCGAACGAACCGTTACCCTGTACAAGCCCGTCAATCCCGGCGACAATGTGATTTGCGCTGGTGATGATGTGAAAGCGGGCAGTCTGCTGGCTGCCGTCGGCACCCCCATCGACAGCGGTCTGGCTGCTACGCTGGCGGGGCAGGGCATCGCATTGCCCGCGGTCTTTCGCACGCCGAAGGTAGGCATCATTGCCACGGGGTCCGAGCTGATTGAACCCGGCCATCCGCTGGAACCCGGCATGATCTACAACACCAGCCGTTACGCGCTTGCGGCGGCCCTGGTCCGGGACGGTGCAGAACCCGCTTTCATTGGCAGTGCGGGCGACGACGTGGATGCCATCGCCGCATTGATTATGAACGGCCTTCGCCACAGCGACGCCCTGGTGCTGACCGGGGGCGTCTCGGTGGGGGATTACGACATGACGCCCGCCGCCATGGAGAAGTGCGGCGCAGAAATT
>ONJE01000196.1 GCA_900318045.1 uncultured Eubacteriales bacterium | reverse complement strand
GCCCGGAAATCGCTTGCGATTTCAGGCAAATCTGAGGAGGATGTATTGAAGGGGGACCTGTCCCCCTTCAAGCGGGCGCAAGCCCGCGATAAATCAGAAGTTACCTCTCCTCCACCCTCAAGCACACCGCGGTCATGTCGTCTCTTCTGCCGCCCTGGCAAGCCCTCTCGGCGGAGGCCAGCGCCAGCCGCGCCAGGCGGGGCATGTCCTCTCCCTCCCGGCGCATCAGGCGCTCCAATGCCTGTTCTCCGGCGGCGTCCGCCACGCCGTCGCTGGCCATCAGCAGCACATCGCCGGGCAGCAGCCGCGTCCGAAGGCCTCCGGGCTGAACCCTCTCCAATATGCCCAGGGGCAGGCGGCCTCCCTCCACCCGTTGCAGCGCCTCCCCACGCAGGATCAGCGTGGGACATGCCGCCAGCTTCACGAGCTCCGCCTCCCCGGTATTGAGGTTGATAATCAACATATCCACTGTGGCAAACATGTCCTCGCCGCTTCGGTTGAGCAGCAGCGCGTTCACCGTCTCGATGGCCAGATCGCAGGTCGCCCCGGCCCGCAGAAAGCGCCCCAGCAGCCGCGCCGCCACGGCGCTCTCCCTCCGTGCCGCCTCACCGCTGCCCATGCCGTCGCAGACCAGCACCAGCAGGCGCTCGTCGTCCAGCATACAGGCCAGGTGGCTGTCGCCGCAGGGCGCGCCGGCTTCCCGGGAGGCGCAGGATATGCCCGTACATACCCTCAGCCGTGGACGGCGGACGAAGCGAAGCTCCCGACCCAGGGGACCCGTCGGGGCATAGCGCCTGCCGAAGGCCTCACTCAACCGCTGGGAGGCCTGTCGGGCCAGCGTCCGGGTCCAGCACCCCTCCTTCAGCGCGGCGACGATCTCCACCCCCTTGCCGCCCAGCGCCATCACCGATTCCACCCCGATGCCCGCCCGCTCCAGTACCACGGCGGCCCGGGACGCCTGACGGTAGCGCAGCCGAAGCGTACCACCCTGCTGTCGCGCCAGCGCTTCGATCAGCTGGCGCGCCTGCCGGAACTGGGCTGAGATCAGCCGGTTCTCCGCGCCCCGCTTCAACCCATCCCTTCGGGCGCGGGCAAAGTCCTCCAGCATGTCGCCGATGCGCTCGGGAATCAATCGACCACGGCGACATCGCCGGCACAGCTCCGGCGGCGATTCCCCCTCGAACAGCGGCGTCTCGCCGGACAGAGCCACGGCCCGGGCAATCAGGTCGCACAGCAGCCGCGCCCCTCCTTCACCGCCGCCCTGCCAGCATTTGGCATAGCCGGCGCAGCCCTCGCAAAGCTGCCGGCGCAGCCGCTGCACCAATTCACGCTCGTCCGGCAGCGAGGCAGGCGCGCCGTAGCCCTCCGCCAACTCGCCAAAGGCCGCGCCCAAGGCCCTGAGCCGCGCTGCGGAGCCCCGCTGAAGGCGCGACGCAAGGCGCTTGGGATCGCAGGGGTCGGGGGTTTTTTCTGACAGATGGCTCAACGCCCTCGCCCAAGGTTCGGGCATGGGGGCCACCAGCAGCGACGAGGCTCCTGTGCTGAGCAACCACCCGGGCGGCACGTTCATCCACAACCCGACGGCCAGCATCGTCCCGCAGGCGCACGCCGCCCGGGTCGGCCTGGACATCCCCGCGCAGAGCTGCACCGTCGCGCCGCCCACCGCCGTCAGCGCCATCATACGCGGGTCCGCCCCGGCGATCAGCAGCGCCGCACCCGTGCACACCCCCGCCAGCGCCCCTGCGCCTGTAAGCAACTGGGCCAGCGCACCGCCTACACACAGCGCCACGGGGAGCGACAGCCGTCCCAGCCCCACCAGCATGAAGCCCCACAGCAAGAAGACGCCCGCCCGCTCCTCGGCGTTCAGCCAGCGCCTGCCTGGCCGCGCTTCCAGGGCCGCGCGAAAGAAAGGCGCCGCGGCCACGGCGGCCACCGACGCCGCGACCGCCTCGGCCGCCCGTGGCCAAAGGACCTCGCCCAGTCCGATCAATCCGGGAACCAGCACCCCCAGGCCTGCCAGCGCCGAGCATGCGGCCCCATCCCGGGAATTCGGCGAGCGCGCCTGCCGTCGGGGCATGCGATTCGCCCCACCGGTTTCCCGCTTCCGGATGCGGAGCCAGAGCCCCTGTCCCAGCGCCCGCCGAAGGGCAGGCGCCAGCGCATCCCAGGCGATGCCGCCCCCCAGCACAATGGCCGCCCCCGCCGGAAGGCGCAGGTTGAATTCCGCCGGGCTGCCCCCCATCGCCGCCAGGACGCAGCCCACCAGCAATGCCGCCCCGCTCTTCCTCGCGGCCAGCGCCGCCGCCAGGAAGGCCATGCCGAAGGGGGCCATCGTCGGCGGCAGCTGGGCCTTGCACAGCAGGAACACCGTTCCTGCCAGTCCAAACCACACCAGTGCCCGCCGGCCCAGTGCCGCCGCTCCATCCCAGTCCATCCTCTGAAATTCCGAAGCAACCCATGCGTCCATCCTGTGCAACATCCGTCATTCCTCCCCTCGAACGTGGCATTATTTATGCCGGCAAAGGGACCGGTAGCACCACAGGCTCCCCACAAAAATCCATCGCTTTTTTCCAAACGGCAGGCTTTTACCCGGAACCCCTTGAAATCAGGGCCGCGGTTTATTACAATAGAAGCAAACAGCAAATCCTATTGCCAGGAGGCACAGAACCCCATGTTCAGCTTCAAGACGATGAAAAGGGAAACGATGGTCAACATCATCAACGGCATACTTTCCCTGATCGTACTGGCCCTGTCCGTCGAGATGTTCAAGGCCTGGATCAATCAGGCGGAACAGCTGGTGCAGATTTCGACGCTGTTCTTCCTGTCGTCTGCGGTCTACAGGTTCATACGCGCCTTTTTACTCCGGGATAATTCCAAAGTCGATTTCATCCGTGACATCATCGGGGGATGCCTGCTGCTGGCGGGAACGATCCTGTTGCGTATTTCCAGCGACGGCTCCAGCAACATGACCACCATCGGCATACTGTACTTTCTGTCGATCCTGGCAGACAGGATCGCCTCCGTAATCAAAAACCGCAAGCCCATCAACATCTTGCTGAATGTACTGATGATCGTAGCGTTGTTCCTGCTCGGACAATCGGTGATTGTCATCGTGCTGGTAAACATCGTTCATGCCCTGCGGGAAATCCTGAGCATCGCCTACTCCCAGATGAAGATAGACATCTTTTGGAAGGTGGTCCGCAAGACCAATGCGGCGGAGATTCTGTTCGGCATGCTGCTGCTGATCATCGCCTTCTCGCTGGTGTTACCGATCCTGGAGGAAAGCATTCCCGACTTCACCAGTGCGCTGTGGTATTGCTTTGCCATTATATCCACCATCGGCTTCGGCGACGTCGCTGCGGTCAGCCTCCTCGGCCGGCTGCTGTCCGCGATCCTGGGCATATGTGGCCTGGTGGTGGTTTCCGTCGTTCTGTCCATCGTTGTCAATTTCTACAACGAGACCAAGGACATGGACGACTGACTTGTTTACAACGGACCCGGGAGGTGGGCTTGTTTTGATAACAGACAGCTTTGACGTGGTGGTGATCGGCGCGGGGCATGCGGGATGTGAGGCCGCGCTCGCCTGCGCCCGGATGGGCTTCTCCACGCTGCTGACCACGCTGAACCTGGATGCCCTGGCGATGATGCCCTGCAACCCGTCCATCGGAGGCACGGCCAAGGGCCATCTGGTACGGGAGCTGGACGCCCTGGGGGGCGAGATGGGCCGCGCCATCGACGACGTATTCATACAATCGCGAATGCTGAACACCCGCAAGGGCCCTGCGGTGCACTCGCTGCGGGCCCAGGCCGACAAGAAGGCCTACCAGCTGCGCATGCGCCAGGCCGTGGACGATTGCGAAAACCTGACCCTGCGCCAGGCAGAGGTCCGGCGCATCGTCGTTGAAAACGGACGGGTGACGGGCATAGAGACCACCACAGGGGGACACGTGGCCTGCCGGGCGGTGATCGCCTGCTGCGGCGTGTACCTGAACAGCCGCATCATCATCGGCGAGTGCAGCTGGAACGGCGGGCCCCAGGGGCTGATGGCTGCCAACGCGCTGACCCAAAACCTGATCGACCTGGGCTTCGACATCCGCCGCTTCAAGACCGGCACCCCCGCGCGGCTGGACGGACGGACCATCGACTTTTCGAAGATGACGCCCCAGGAGGGGGACGACCCCATCGTGCCCTTCAGCTTCCTGACCGATCCGGCGACACTGAAAAACCGGGCGCTGTGCTATCTGACGTACACCACGCCCCGCACCCACGAGATCATACTGAACAACCTGCACCGCGCCCCGATGTATTCCGGCACGATCCACGGCACCGGCGCCCGCTACTGTCCCTCCATAGAGGACAAGGTGGTGCGCTTCCGGGACAAGGACCGCCACCCCATATTCATGGAGCCGGAGGGGCTGTACACCCACGAATGGTACGCCCAGGGCATGTCCACCTCAATGCCGGAGGATGTGCAGCGGGAAATCTACGCCTCGATCCCCGGTCTTGAGAACGCGAAGCTGCTGCGGCTGGCCTACGCCATCGAGTACGACTGCATCGACCCCACTCAGCTGAGCGCTACCTTCGCCGCGAGGCAAGTCGAGGGGTTGTATTGCGCGGGACAGATCAATGGCACCAGCGGCTATGAGGAGGCCGCCGCCCAGGGGCTTTACGCCGGCATCAACGCCGCCCTATGGCTGCAAGGCAGGGAGCCGATGCTGCTGACCCGGGCGGACGCCTACCTGGGCGTGCTGGTGGACGACCTGGTGACCAAGGGCGTGGATGAGCCCTACCGCATGATGACCTCCCGCGCCGAATACCGGCTGCTGCTGCGCCAGGACAATGCCGACCTGCGCCTGACCCAAAAGGGCAAAGACGCGGGGCTGGTGGATCAGGCGCGCTACGAAAAGATGCTGGAAAAGCAGCGCCTCACCCTGGAGGGCAAGGCGCTGTTGGAGAAGCTGCACCTGACGGAGAAGCTGCGGCACCCGGAGGTGGATTACGCCGCGCTGCGGGACAAGCACCCCGAGCTGCCGGACTACCCCGCCGACGTGGTGGAACAGCTGGACATCGACATCAAATACGAGGGCTACATCGGCCGCCAGCAGGCCGACCGCCAGCGATTCCTGAAAATGGAGGACACGCCTCTGCCCCCGGACGCGGACTACCTGAACATGTCCGGGCTGCGCATCGAGGCCCGGCAAAAGCTGGACGCCCAACGCCCCAGGAGCCTCGGTCAGGCCAGCCGCATACCCGGCATCAACCCCGGGGACGTGACCGTGCTGATGATCTGGCTGCGGGCAAAGGGTGTGTAGATTTGTCACTACATCTTCATTCCTTAGAGTGTGTTTCTAAAATGCCTGAATTTCTGCGTTGATTTCCCTTGACTTGCCGCCAGCAAGCCTGCGGAAAATCGCCTTGAAATGCAGGCAAATCCACTCGAAACTGCATCTCCCTGCATTTAGAAACACACTCTAAGGAATGCGCATAATCTTACCATTATAAACGAGGAGATCACACAATGAAGTTGTTTATCAACGCCTGCGTGCGCAGGGATTCCAGGACCCGGCAGCTGGCCGAAGCGGTCATGGCAGAGGACCGGGAGGCATATCGTGAGGTTTACCTTCCTGCGATCAGCTTTCCAAAGGTGGATGAGGCCTTCCTGGAGTGGCGCAACGGCTGCGTAGCGCAGGGCGATTTCACTTCCCCTGTGTTCGACCTGGCGAAGGATTTCGCCGCCGCGGAGGCGATCGTCGTCGCCGCGCCGTTCTGGGATCTCTCCTTCCCCTCGATGCTGAAGCAGTACATTGAGCAAATCTGCGTGCTGGGCATCACCTTCTTCTACAACGATCAGGACATGCCTCAGGGCCTATGCCGTGCCAGGAAGCTGACCTACGTCGTCACCGCCGGCGGGCCGATTTATGATGAGGCCTTCGGCTACGGCTACGTCAAAGCCCTTGCCAACACGTTCTTCGGTATCCCGGAAACCCGGATAATCAAGGCCGAAAACCTGGATATCCGCGGCGCAGACGTGGATGGGATCATGAGGAAGGCGATGGAGGGGATTGACAAATTCTGATATATCGAGGCGTTAGCGGAATCGCCAAGGGTAGATCAAAGGGAACAGTCAACAGGGAACAGGGAACAGGAATGGCGGCTGGCGCGATCC
>ONJE01000147.1 GCA_900318045.1 uncultured Eubacteriales bacterium | reverse complement strand
CCCGGCAAGTTAGCGTTGTTAAGGATCGCGGCAGCAGCTATTTCTAATCCCTATTCCCTAATCCCTAATCCCTGCGCGTCAGCTCGACAAATCAGAATTAACTTCATTTCCTACACTATACCACACCCCTTCGCGCCTGTCAAACGGGCGGGTGGATATTACAAATCTATTGCAATCATATTGCAATCATAATTCAGACCTATTTTTTTTGAATTTCATTTTGGCAGGAGATGGGCAGGAGGCGTCGAATTCCAATATGCACGGGCCATAGCTGTGCCCATGTATGTGAATGATTATTTCAGGGCGCGCCGAAAAGCGCGGGGCGCCGGATCGTGAGGAGAATACGATGAAGAGCTTCAAAAGAAATGTGAGAAAAACGGTCGCCGCGGTGCTGGTGGCGCTGCTGCTGTTGACCGGCAGCGCCGTGCCCGCGATGGCGGAGGCCTTCTCGGCCATCGTCACTTCCAAAACGATGCCGGTGTACGGCGACGTGTCCATGACCGAGCAGCTGGGCATACTGGAGAAAAACGCCGTGGTGCGGGTGATGGGGTATTCAAACACCATCGCCAAGATCGCCTACCTGAACCGGATCGGCTACGCGAACGTTTCGGATATGCGGCGTGTGGACGAGATCGCCATCAAGGCCATCACCACAGGCACGGCCCCGATCTTCCAGGCCCCGGACGTGGAGGCGGACAGCGTGATCGTGCCCGCGGGCACAATGGTGAACCTGATCGCCTCGAAGGGCGACTGGGCCTATGTGGAGAAGGACGGCGTGGCGGGCTACATCAAGACCGGTTACCTGACCGAGGCCGTGGAGACCCCGGCGACCGTCGCCCCCACCCAGGGGACCGCCGCCACCCCCGCGCCCACTGCTGAAAACGGCATCACCGTGCGCACCTATTCCGCCGTGACGGTGGATAACACAAAGATTTACGGCACCGCCAGCGAAAAGGCGAAGGTGAAGGGCACCCTGAAGCCCGGCATACAGGTGACGGTGCTGGCCACCAGCAGCAACGGCTGGGCTTACATCGAACTGAACGGCAACCGCGGCTATTGCAGGCTGGCCAGCCTGAAGGAGGGCGTGGCCGAGGACTACCAGGCCCCTACGACCGGGACCACCGGCCAGAGCGTGGCGGGCACGGTGATCGCCGAGACCCTCGCCGTATTTGAAAAGGCCAGCGCAGACAGCGCCCAGCTGGGCACGCTGAAGCAGGGCCAGAACGTGAACGTCGTCAGCTGGAACGGGGAATGGGCCTGCGTCGAGCTGAACGGCCAGTATGGCTACTGCGCCCTCGCGGGCCTGGCCCGGGCCGATTCCATGCCCACCGCCGCCCCCGCCTCCGGCGTGGAGGGGGCCAGCCGGGGCACGGTGAAGGCCGCGAAGCTGGCCGTGTACCTCACCGCCAGCACCAAGGGCACAAAGCTGGGCGACCTGAAAAAGGGCCAGGTGGTGAACGTCCTCAACACCAAGAACGGCTGGGCTTACATCGAGCTGAACGGCCAGTACGGCTTCTGCAAGGCCAGCGGCCTGACCATCGAAACCGGTGACGAGGGCGTGCCCGCGGGCTTCAAGCAGGCGAACATCACCGCCACCGTGGTGATGCCCGATACCAAGGCCTACGCCTCGATGAACCCCAACGCCGAAAACGTGGCGCTGCCCCAGGGCAGCGAGGTTCAGGTGGTGGGCTACAACAACAGCTGGGCCTGCGTCACCCGGGACGGGGCCTACGCCTTCGTGGCCCTGAAGGCCCTGAGCAAGGTTCCCTTTGACGCCATCAACAGCGACGGCGCCGAGATGGAGGCCCTGGCGAAGGCGCTGCTCGTGGGCGGCTACTACGATTCCATCCCCGGCAGCGGCTACAACGCCGCGGCGATTTCCGCCATCAAGCGCTTCCAGAGCGCCTGCGGCATGCCCCAGACCGGTATCGCCGACCAAAACGTGCTGCGCATCATCTACAGCGGCTATGCCCCGGTCAGCGAGCTCCTGTACAAGACCCTGTCCAAGGGCGAGAACAGCGACTACGTCAGCCGCGTGCAGGCGCGCCTGTACGCCCTGGGCTACCTGTCGAAGACCGGCAGCCTGACCGGCGGCTATACCGACACCACCGCCGCCGCGGTGAAGCTGTTCCAGAACGCCAACGGCATCACCGCCACCGGCACCGCCGACCCGGCCACGCTGAAGGCCCTGTACAGCCTTGAGGCGAAGAAGCTGCCCAGCGGCGCGAAGGCCGCCGATTACAGCAGCGGCGGCAGCAGCGGCGGCAGCAGCACCTACCTGAACAGCGTGCCCGACGGGCTGGCCTCCATCACCAACACCTATTCTTCCGGCATGTCGAACGCCGAAAAGCTGGAGTATGCCATCTACCTGGCCCAGGGGGCGCTGGGCTGCCCCTACGTGTACGGCGCGACGGGCCCCGAGAAGTTCGACTGCTCCGGCCTGACCTGCTACATCTTCAAGGCCATCGGCGTGAAGCTGGAGCGCACCGCCTACAACCAGGGCTACGACGACACCTACCAGAAGATCGAGGGCTGGCAGAACCTGAAGCGCGGCGACATCGTGTTCTTCAATACCATCTCCGACAGCGATCTCAGCGACCACGCCGGCGTGTACCTGGGCGAGGGCTACTTCATCCACGCCTCCTCCGGCGCCCACAAGGTGGTCGTCAGCAACCTGACCACCGGGTTCTATGGCCGCGTGTTCAGCTGGGGCAGGCGGATATTGAAGTAAGAGTTGAGAGTTGTACGGCGGCGGATTGCCGCCGGGGGTAAAACCATGTAGCGGCGACGCCTGCGTCGCCATGGATGCCAAAAGCCTTCCCCCGGTGGGGAAGGTGGGCCGGCCGCTAGGCCGGGTCGGATGAGGTCCCCTTTATGGGCACCTCTAAAAACGCTCATCACCGTCTGTCGGCTGTATTTCAGACATCTTCATCTTGCAAAAACCTTGACTGCCCGTGGTGGTAAGTCAAGGTTTTTGCAGAATGCGGCTGGCGGAAAAGGCACCGCCAGGCTGCCGCCTGTATTGTGCGGTGTTTCCTTAAGCGTTGATATGATTCGTATAGATCTTTCACTCTGTATGGGAGACAGCGGTTCGCGCCGTTGTTCTCCTGAGCAGAGTGATGGGTCTATATCTTTTGTTTATCGGGCAGTATGAAAAACTGTGTCCCGTCGGCTTATTGTCAAATCCGCCCGCGTATGATAAAATGTAAGTGAAAAGCGTTGGCATTGGGAGGCACGTCGGCAATGGCGCAGGCAGAAGTGGAAAGAAGAGACCGGGAGCGGCAGCAGGACCTGGCCAGGCTGCGGGGATTGCGCCCCATTGACGATGACTTTATGCGATGCATATTCCGGGACAACCTGCCGCTGGCACAGCTTGTGCTGCGAATCCTCACCGGGAAACAGGATTTGACGGTTACGGACCTGGCGACGCAGAAGGATTTGAAGCGGCTGGTTGGCGCACGCTCAATCTGCCTGGATGCCTACGCGACGGATTCCGAGGGCAGGAAGTACGACTTGGAGGTGCAGCGTGCCGACCATGGCGCGGGAAAGCACCGGGCTCGGTACCATGCCAGCTGCATGGACGTAGAGAACCTGGATGCCGGGCAGGCGTTTGACGCGTTGCCGGACACTTATACGATATTCATTTCCGAACACGATATTTTTAAATTAGGGAAAGCGCTTTACCCCGTCGAGCGCGTCAACCTGGGGACAGGGGAGATGTTTGACGACGGCGAGCATATACTGTATGTCAATGGTCAATACAGGGACGACACCGAGATTGGCAGGTTGATGCACGACTTTTCGTGCTGGGACCCGGACGACATGAATTACGACCTGCTGAGGGCAGCGACGCGGTATTACAAGGAAAACCCGAAGGGAGTTGAAATTATGTGCAGGGCCTTTGAAGAGACGAGAAATGAGGGCGCCATGCGGCAGGCTGCGATCATCGCGGAACGGCTGATTGAAAAAGGGCAAATGACTCTGGAGGCCATTTCGGAGATAACGGATTTGCCGCTTTCCAAGGTACAGGAGCTTGCGGACGGAAGGTCTGCGTAAATAAGAATAATATTACAGATGAAAAAGGCCCGCAAGGGCCTTTTTCATCGTATCTGCCCGTTTCCTTTGACGATGTACTTGTACGTCGTCAGCTCCTCCAGGCCCATGGGGCCGCGGGCGTGGAGCTTTTGGGTGGAGATGCCCATTTCGCAGCCGAGGCCGAACTCTCCGCCGTCGGTGAAGCGGGTGGAGCAGTTCAGGTACACCGCGGCGCTGTCCACACCCTGCGCGAAGGCGTCCAGCACGGCGGCGTTGCGGGAGACGACGGCCTCGCTGTGGCCGGTGGAGTGCTTCGCGATGTGGGCGATGGCCTCGTCGACGCCGCCCACCACCTTCACGGCCAGTATGTAGTCCAGGAATTCGGTGTCGAAGTCCCTCTCGCCGGCGGGGGTGCCGGGGATGACGGCGGCGGCTTCGGGGTCCAGGCGCAGCTCCACGGGGGTCAGCCCTTTCGCGGCCCGCGCGTCCACCAGCCGTTCCTTCAGCTTCGGCAGGAATTCGGCAGCGATGGAGCGATGCACCAGCAGCACCTCCTCGGCGTTGCACACCGAGGGACGGCTGGTCTTGGCGTTGTCGATGATGTCAAGGGCCATGGCCTGGTCGGCGTCCCTGTCCACGTAGACATGGCAGATGCCGGTGCCGGTCTGGATGCAGGGCACCTTGGCCTCTTTGGTGACGGCGCTGATCAGCCCCGCGCCGCCCCGGGGGATCAGCAGGTCCACCAGGCCCACGGCCTTCATCAGGTCGGCGGCGCTTTGGCGAGTGGTGTCCTGCACCAGCTGCACCAGCGCGGCGGGCAGGCCGACGCTTTCAAGCCCCTGCTGCAGGGCCGCCACGATGGCGTTGGCGGAATTGAAGGCCTCCTTGCCGCCCCGCAGCACGCAGGCGCTGCCGGCCTTCAGGGCCAGGGCGGCGGCGTCGCTGGTGACGTTGGGCCGGGATTCATAGATGATGGCGATGACGCCCATGGCCACCCGGGTGCGCTCGATCACCAGGCCGTTGGGGCGCTGTACGCGGGCGATCACCGCGCCCACCGGGTCGGGCAGCGCCGCCACCTCGCGGATGCCGTCGGCCATGGCCCTGACGCGGTCCCCGGTCAGGCGCAACCGGTCCAGCATGACCGCGCTGATGTACTCCCGGGCGGCATCAACGTCCAGCTGGTTCGCGGCCAGTATGTCGCCGGCGTTGTCCAAAATGGCGTCCGCCATGGCGTTCAGCGCGGCATTCTTCCTGTCGGTGTCGGCTGCTTGCAGTGCCGGCCATGCGGCACGGGCTTGCTTCAAGATGTCGATGGTGGTCATGTGATGTGCCTCCTTTGGGTTAACGGGAAATGCCCATTCCCACAAACCGCGTTCCCACGTTCTTGCCCTCGATGATATCGTAGATCAGGTTCGGCCTTGCGCCGTTGGCGATGACCATGTCGATGCCGGCGCTTGCGGCGATGCGGGCGGCGCGCAGCTTGGTCACCATGCCGCCGGTGCCCAGCGACGTGCCGTTGCCACCGGCCAGGGCCTCGATCTCGGGGGTGATGGCCCGCACCACGGGGATCAGCCGGGCCCCGGCGTCGCTGCGGGGGTCGGCGGTGTACAGGCCCTCGATGTCGCTGAGCAGTATCAGCAGGTCAGCCTGCACCGTGGCGGCCACGATGGCCGAGAGGGTATCGTTGTCGCCGATGACGATCTCGTCGGTGGCGATGGTGTCGTTTTCGTTGATGACCGGCAGCGCCCCCAGCTCCAGCAGCCGGTACAGGGTGTTGTGGAAGTGGGCGCGGCGGGTCTCGTCCTCCACGTCGCTGCCGGTGACCAGCAGCTGGGCCACGGTGTGGTTGTACTCGGAGAACAGCCGGTCGTAGGTGTACATCAGCTCGCACTGGCCCACGGCGGCGGCGGCCTGCTTGGTGGGGATATCGGCGGGCCGCCGGCTCAGCGACAGCTTGCCCACGCCCATGCCGATGGCCCCCGAGGACACCAGTATGACCTCGTGCCCGGCGTTCTTCACGTCGGAAAGCACCTTGCACAGCGCCTCCACCCGCCGGATGTTCATGCGCCCGGTGGAATGGGCGAGGGTGGATGTGCCCACCTTGACCACGATTCGCATTGATATCACCTCGGATTCGCTATGCCGGTATTGTAGCACAAATGGCAGCGGCGGGGCAAGGGGGAAAATCTGATTTGTCGCGGGCATGCGCCCGCTTGAAGGGGGACAGGTCCCCCTTCAATACATCCTCCTCAGATTTGCCTGAAATCGCAAGCGATTTCCGGTCG
>ONJE01000408.1 GCA_900318045.1 uncultured Eubacteriales bacterium | reverse complement strand
CGCCGCCCTCCTGGAGGGCAGGCCGTTCGCCGACTGTGGCCGCTTTGCCTGCGCCGCCGCCTCGCTGTGCGTGGAAACCGTCGGCGCGACGGCGGGAAAGTGGACCCGGGAGGATGTGGAGCTGCGGCTCAAAATGTAGCGGCATCCCTTTGCTGTGTTATCGAAGGTTCCTCCGGGGCTTCGATCCCGATCTTCTCTTTCACCGTCAAATCATCCTCTCTATCCTTGCCAAATGACTGCATACACAAGGGACCGCTCGGCATCATGCCTTGCGGTCCCCATTTTTTCAGAATCCTATGATTTAAATCTCGTCATTCTCGGAGCTGTTCTCGAGGTTCCCATCGTCCTCGGGCTCCTCCTCCTGCTCCTCCTCGGCCTCGGACCACCTTGCTCTCCTCGGCCACGCGCATCAGGCGCACGCCCTGGGTATTGCGGCCCAGCGTGGAGATGCTTCCCACGGGCACGCGAATGATGGTGCCGTCGTCGGTGATCAGCAGTATGTCCTCGGCCTCGTCGGCCAGCAGCTGGCAGGTGAGCCTGCCGGTCTTGGGCGTCAGGTTCATGGCCTTGATGCCCTTGCCGCCGCGGCTCTGCACCCGGTACTCGTCGATCTCGGTCAGCTTGCCGTAGCCGTTCTCGGTGATCGACAACACCTTCATGTCCGGGAACACCGGGCACATGTCCACCACCTCGTCGCCGGGGTTCAGCTCGATGGACTTCACGCCCATGGCCGCGCGGCCGATGGGGCGCATGTCGGTCTCGGGGAAGCGGATGGCCATGCCGTCCCGGGTGCCCAGCAGCAGCTCGTAGCTGCCGTCGGTCAGCGCCACGCCGATCAGCTCGTCGTCCTCCCGCAGCACCAGGGCGATCAGGCCGCTCTTGCGCAGGTTCGTGAACTCGGAAAGCTCCGTGCGCTTGATCACGCCGTTCTTCGTCGCCATGATCAGGTAGTGGCCCGCCACCTTCTCCGCCGGCACCGGCAGCAGCGCCTTCACCTTCTCGCCGGCGTCCAGCTGCAGCAGGTTTACGATGGCGGTGCCCCGCGCGGTGCGCCCGGCCTCGGGGATCTGGTAGCAGTTCAGCTGGTAGACCCTGCCCCGGTTGGTGAAGAACATCAGCGTGTCGTGGGTGTTCACCACGTACATCTGCTCGACGAAGTCCTCCTCCCGGGTGGTGGCCCCGACGATGCCCTTGCCGCCCCGCTTCTGGGCGCGGTAGGTGGCCTTGGGCAGGCGCTTCACGTAGCCGTAGTGGGTCAGCGTGACCACCATGTCCTCCTCGGCGATCAGGTCCAGCATGTCGATCTCGCCCTCCAGGGCGGAGATCCCGGTGCGGCGCTCGTCGGCGTACTTGCGCTTGATCTCGGTCAGCTCGTCCTTGATGATGCCCAGGACCATGCCCTCGTTTGCGAGAACCTCCCTGTAATAGGCGATCATCTTTTGAAGCTCGGCGTACTCGGCTTCAATTTTGTCGCGTTCCAAACCGGTCAGCCTTTGCAGGCGCATGTCCAGTATCGCCTGGGCCTGGCGCTCGGACAGGCCGAAGCGGCTCATCAGGCCCTCCTTCGCCTCCTGGCCGGTGCGGCTGGAGCGAATCAGCTTGATGACCTCGTCGATGTTGTCCAGGGCGATGATCAGGCCCTCCAGTATGTGGCTGCGGGCCTCGGCCTTGTTCAGGTCGTACTGGGTGCGGCGGCGGATCACGTCCTCCTGGTGCTCCAGGTAGTGGTGGATCATCTGCCGCAGGGAAAGGATCTTCGGCGTGCCGTCCACCAGGGCCAGCATGATGGCGCCGAAGGTGTCCTGGAGCTGGGTGTGCTTGTACAGCGTGTTCAGCACCACATTGGCGTTCACGTCCCGCTTCAGCTCGATGACGATGCGCATGCCCTCGCGGTCGGACTCGTCGCGGATGTCGCTGATGCCCTCCACGGCCTTCTCGTGGACCATCTCGGCGATCTTCTCGATCAGCTTGGCCTTGTTGACCATGTAGGGGATCTCGGTGACGACGATCCTCTGCCGGCCCTGGGACATCTCCTCGATCTCGCTCTTGGCCCGAACGATGATGCGGCCGCGGCCCTCATGGTAGGCGTCGTAAATGCCCCGCTTGCCCAGGATCACGCCGCCGGTGGGGAAATCCGGGCCCTTTACGAACTGCATCAGGTCGTCCACGGTGCAGTCGGGGTTGTCGATGTAATGCACGCAGGCGTCGATCACCTCGCCCAGGTTGTGGGGCGGGATGTTCGTGGCCATGCCCACGGCGATGCCGCTGGAGCCGTTCACCAACAGGTTCGGGAATCGGCTGGGCATCACGGCGGGCTGCATCAGGGTCTCGTCGAAGTTCGGGTAGAAGTCAACGGTCTCCTTCTCGATGTCCCGCACCATCTCCATCGACAGCTTGGAAAGCCGCGCCTCGGTGTAACGCATGGCGGCCGCGCCGTCGCCGTCCACCGAGCCGAAGTTGCCCTGGCCCTCGATCAGCGTGTAGCGGATGGAAAAATCCTGGGCCAGGCGCACCATGGCGTCATAAACCGAGCTGTCGCCGTGGGGGTGGTATTTACCAAGCACGTCGCCCACGATGCGCGCCGACTTGCGGTAAGGCTTGTCCGGCGTGATGCCCATCTCGTTCATCGAGTACAGTATGCGCCTGTGCACCGGCTTCAGGCCGTCCCGCACGTCCGGCAGGGCGCGGGTCACGATGACCGCCATGGCGTAGGATATAAACGATTTTTTCAGCTCGTCCTCTATGTTCAGGGGCGTGAGCTTGCCGATGTTGAATTCGTC
>ONJE01000148.1 GCA_900318045.1 uncultured Eubacteriales bacterium | reverse complement strand
CCCATCTTGCTGAAAAATGTCCACTGGACATTTTTCCGGGCGCTCGATGCCCCTGAATCGGCAGCTTCGCTGCCTGGGGAAGGCTTTTGGATGCCGCATTTTCCCATCATATCAGAATTCATGAAGGAGGTCAATGTATTGAAAAAAAAGGTCTTTGCCAGCGATTTTGACGGAACGCTGTACTTCTACAAGGCGGACGTGAAACTGCCGCCGGAGAACGTTGAAAAGATCCGTGAATACCAGGCGGCGGGCCACCTTTTCGGGTTGTGCACGGGCCGGCAGGTGGGAGGACTGACACCCTTCATCACCGGGCTGGTGAATCCGGACTTCTACATCACCAGCAGCGGCGCCAACATCGTGGACGGCGACTTGAAGCCGATTCTGAAGCGGGGCGTGGATCGGGACGTGGCCGACGCCCTGGTCAAAGAGCTGAACCCGCAGGGCTACCGGCTTACGCTGGACGTGGAAGGTGACATCTGCGTATTCGCCCCGATGGATTACCCTGGCAAGTACTATGTGATTACGGGCGTGGACGATGCGCCGGAGGGCCTGATCCATCAGGTGAGTGTGCACACCGAAAGCCTGGAGGACGCCGCGCGGCTATCAGCCTCCATCAACGCGCGCTACGGTGATAAAGTCGAGGCGTTCCAGAACGTGATCGAGATCGACATCGCGCCCAAGGGCTGCTCGAAGGGCAAGGGTGTGATGGCCCTGCGTGAGCATATGCGGGATACTTACGGCGATTTCACACTGTTCGGCATCGGCGATTCCATCAATGACCTGCCGTTGCTGGAGGCTTCCGATCTGTCCTACACATTCCCCTACGCCCCCGAAATCTGCCGACAGAAGGCCACAAAGGTGGTGGACACCATCGTGGACGCGCTGGAGGACAGCATGAAATATTGATGATTAAAGGAAGTATGCGACCATGAGCCAATACCTGCGCGACGCACGGCGGTATGAGGAGGCGACGGAACGCCTCATTCCGCCCCAGGATCGCCCTGCATTTCACCTGTCCGCCCGGGTGGGTTGGATGAACGACCCCAACGGGTTCAGCTGGCACGACGGGCAGTACCACCTGTTCTACCAATATCACCCCTATGACTCCCGCTGGGGGCCGATGCACTGGGGCCACGCGGTTTCAGCGGACCTGCTGCACTGGCGCTACCTGCCCGTTGCCATGGCCCCGGATATGCCCTACGACCGGAAGGGCTGCTTTTCCGGCAGCGCCATCACGCTGGCCGACGGTCGGCAATTGCTGATGTACACCGGCGTGGCCGAGGAGATCGGCCCCAGCGGCGCGCCACGGAAGGTGCAGACTCAGAACCTGGCCTTCGGCGACGGGACCGACTACGTCAAGTTCGGGGGCAACCCGGTCATCACCGCCGCCGACCTGCCCGAGGGCGGCAGTCGCTACGACTTCCGGGACCCGAAGCTGCTCGAATGCGAGGACGGCTGGCGCTGCATCGTGGCCAACGACCAGATTGGCGAGGGTGGCCGGATTCTGATGTACAAAAGCGAAGACCTGACCCACTGGCGGCTGGAGCGGGTAGTGGCCGAGAACCGGGGTCGCATGGGCATGATGTGGGAATGCCCGGACCTGTTTGCGCTGGACGGGCACGAGGTGCTGCTGGCCAGCGCCCAGGACATGCTGCCAAAGGGGTTTGAATACCACAACGGCAACGGCACCTTCTGCCTGCTGGGACGCCGGGATGGGGACGGGAATTACATTTGGGAGAAGGACCACGCCCTGGACTACGGCATCGACTTCTACGCCCCACAGAGCCTGTTGACACCGGACGGTCGGCGGGTGATGATCGGCTGGATGCAGAACTGGGACACCTGCAACCTGCACGTGAAGTCTACCCCCTGGTTTGGCCAGATGAGCCTGCCCAGGGAGCTTCGCGTGAAAAACGGGCGGCTGTACCAAAGCCCGTTGAGGGAACTGGAGGCGCTTCGGGGACAGCCTGTAGTATACAGGAATGTGGAGATTGAAAACGGCGAAATCGAGCTGCCCGGAATCCGGGGCCGCATGGTGGACATGGAGGTCGAAATCGAGCCCGCGGAGGGCGAGCTGTTCAACCGATTCGCGGTGCGCTTCGCAAAGGACGGGGAACACCACACCGGCTTCAGCTTCCGCCCCCGGGAATCGGTGGTCAAGGTGGATCGCAAGTTCTCCGGCAGTCGCCGGGCCATCATCCACCAGCGCCGCGCCAAGGTGGACCACAAAAACGGCCGGCTGAAGCTGCGCCTGATCCTGGACCGCTTCAGCGTGGAGGCCTTCATCAATAACGGCGAAAAGGTGATGTCCGCCACCGTTGGCACCCCCCAGTCCGCGCAGGACATATCTTTTTTCTGCGACGGGAAGGCAAGGTTTAATGTGCAGATGTATACATTGATGGTATAGATATCTCTGTTCATGTTTGGTTATATAGATTAAATACCGCATAAAACCCCGGGCCCCGCAAATGCGGGGCCCGGGTCGTTTGAACCATCAATCAGATCAAATCCGATCGATCAGCCCTTCCAGGCGTTGTACTGGTTCTGGAACTCGGCAAGCACGTCCTGATAGCCAGCGGCATCCAGGTCGGCCTGGTACTGCTCGATGTAGGCATCGACCGCGTCAGCAGGCACGCCGCCGTTCTCCAGCGCGAAGCCATACTGCTCGAACAGGGAGGAGCAAGCGGAGTAGGCAGCCTCGACGGGGGTCTTGTCGAAGCGGAAGCCAGCCGCGCAGGAGGTGTTGGCGCCGCCGTTGAAGGCGATGTAGCTCTCGGCCTTGTCGTCGGGCTCGGCGTCCAGAGGCGTGACGATGGTGGCGGAAGCGGACTCCCACATGGAGTGGTTGTACTTCTCAGAGTGCTGGGTCACGTGCTGGATGGTCTGGCCCTCAGCCTGGCTGTATTCAAAGTCCTCGCCCTCGATGCCGAAGGTGTACATGTCAGCCAGCTTGCTGTCGGTGTACAGCAGGCCCATGAAGTCGATGGCGGCCTTCGCCTGCTCCTCGGTGGAGTTGGCGGTGATGCAGTAGCAGCTGCCCAGAGCGGAAGTGCTGTGCGCATAGCGGTCGGTAGCGGGCTGCATGACGACCTCCTGGCCGTAGCGGCTGTTGGCCTCGACGTTGTTGGGCAGGTCGGTCCACCAGGAGATGGCCCAATCCTGGGTCTGGGTGGTGGTGTCGGTGGTGACCTTGGTCACATCATCCTCGGAGATGTAGCCCTTCTCGGCCCAATCGCCCATCAGCTTGCAGAACTCGGCGTACTCGGGCGTCTGGATGGTGTCGATGACCTCGTTGGTGGCACGGTCCACGGCGAAGAAGTTGGTGTTCGCATCGGCGGTGAAGAAATCGAACTTGTCGATGTACCAACGATAGAACATGGCGGTCTTCTGGGTCAGGAAGGGATACTTCAGGCCTTCGGCCTTGGCATCAGCCAGCATGGGCTCCAGGTCAGCCAGCTTCTCAACCTTGGTGATGTCCCAGCCGTACTTGTCGACCAGCTCCTTGCGGAACATGAAGTCGTAGCCTTCCACGTTGTCCTTGTACACGGGGATGAAGTAGTTCTTGCCGTTGTACTTGGTGGCTTCCCACTGGCCCTCGTCCATCGACTCGTACAGAGCGGTGCCGGGCAGCAGCTCGGTGATGTCATACACGGCATTCTTCGGAACCAGATCGTTGGTGCCGATGACGGCTTCCCAGGAAGCGGTCCACAGCAGGTTGATCTCGTTGTTGGCCAGCGCCAGGTTCACCTTATCGGTGTACTCGCCGGAACCGATGTCGGTCAGGTGGATCTCGACATTGATCTTGTCGGCGATGTAGGCGTTGATGGCGTCCTCGACCTTCTTCACCTGATCGGAATCAGGGGTGGCGAGGTTGAAGGTGCAGCGGGTCAGGTTGATGACGACCTTGTCCTCTGCCTGAGCCACGACGGCCACGGACAGGAGCAGGCACAGAGCCAGAACCAGAGATACGAGCTTCTTCATGGTTATCCTCCTTAGAGATGTTGGGTTATTATTTCAAATGCCGCAATGGCATCAGAAACCGGAAACAATTTTCGCAGGGTTTTCGATCAGCCCTTGACGGAGCCAACGGTCAGGCCCTTGACAAAGTACTTCTGGAAGAAGGGATACACCACCATGATCGGGGCGATGACCACGAGCACCGTCGCCATCGTGGCGGAGTACTGGGGGATGGTGCCGCCCATGGCCGCGCGGGCGCTGGCGGGCACGTTGGAGTTGTTCAGCAGGAATTCAATGCTCTTCTGAATGTTGATCAGCAACAGCTGCAGGGGCTTTTTGCTGTCGGTCACAATGTACAGCAGGGCATTCTGCCAGTCGTTCCAGTAGGCGGTGGCCATCATGAAGCCCACGGCCGCCAGGGCCGGCTTCATCAGCGGCAGCGTGATCTGGAAGAAGGTGCGGTAGTCGCCGGCGCCGTCGATGGTGGCGGCCTCCATCAACTCATAGGGGATGGAATTGGCAATGTAGGTGCGCAGTATGATGACGTTCATCGTGGTTACGCACAGGGGCAGGATCAACAGCAGCAGGCTGTCCTTCAGGTGGTAATAGCTGGTGAACACGATGTAGCCGGACAGCTGGCCGCCATTGAACAGCATCGGAATCAGCAGGTAGATGGACAGGAACTTCGACAGCCTGAAATCCCGGCGGCTGATGGAGTAGGCGTACATGCTCATGATCAGCAGGCCCAGCAGGGTGCCCACCACCGTGACGCCGATGGTGACGCCGTAGGAGCGCAGCAGCTGGGTGCCATAGCGCAACACCGAATTGAAGCCGTTCATGCTCCACTTCTGGGGCAGGAACGAGAAGCCGTGCTGGGTGATGTAAACCTCATCGGTAAAGGCGGCGATGAACACCAGCAGCACCGGGGCCGCGAAGAACACCGTCAGCAGTATCAGCACAACCGTCAGTATAAACTGACCGATACCATACTTGTTCCTGGAATAATTCGCTTTCACTGTTTTCTGCATGTCAGTTCACTCCCTCACTTCAATTCGTCGGTCAGAACAGCGCGTTTTCAGGCGCGATCTTGCGAACGGTGAAGTTCGCGAACAGCATCAGCAGCAGGCCCACGACCGACTGGAAGAAGGAGGTGGCCGCAGTGAACCCGAAGTTGGAATTCTTGAAGATCTGGTTCAGCACGTAGGAGTCGATAACCTGGGTGGTGGGGTACAGTATACCGCTGTTGCGGGTGACCTGGTAGAACAGGCCGGTATCCGAGCGCATCACGTTGCCCACGGACAGCAGCAGCATGACAGTGATCATCGGAATCAGCGAGGGGATGGTGATGTGGCAGATCTTCTGCCATTTGTTGGCGCCGTCGATGTCTGCCGCCTCGTACAGCGAAGTGTCGATGCCCGACAGCACGGACATGTAGAGCACCGAGCCGTAGCCCGTGTCCTTCCATATCTTGGTGATCAACAGGATCCAGGGCCAGAGCTTGGCCACCGAGTAGAACTTGATGTTCAGCCCCAGGGCGTTGTTGATCAGGCCCGTATCAGAGCTGATGAAGGCGTATACGATGAACTGCACCGCCGCGTAGGAGATGAACACCGGGATGATCATCAGCGTCTGCATGGTCTTGGCCATGCGCTTGAGGACCAGGTTGTCGATGGCGATGGCCAGCGCCACGTTCAGCACCGTACCCACCGATGTAAACAGCAGGTAGTACAGCACGGTATTGCGCGTCATGTTGATGAAGGTGCTCTTCGAAGCCAACAGGAATTTGAAGTTTTCAATGCCGTTCCAGGGGCTTCCAAAGATGCCCTTGGAATAGTCGAAGGCCTTGAAGGCCATCACAAGACCGGCCATGGGCACATACATGATGAAGAATAGCACCAGGAAGGCGGGCAGCGCCATGATCACATGGGCCCGGTTCTTCCACATGTTCTGCATAAATCCCTTCACGCTTCCATCTCCTCCGTCGAAAAAACCTCTCGGCGAGACCACGCCCTGCATGTGCGTGACGTGCAAAAACCGGTCATTTATTCGCCATGTTTACTATATTTATTGTACCCCTTTGTTGCGGAATTGTCAATACATCGTTTTCGTTAATTTTAAGTTCATTGCTTTTTTATAACTTTCGCGGCTAAAAATGCCCGCGAAACTGCCTTTCCGGGCAATCCCACGGGCGAAAAGAATCAAGGAAGCACCAATACTAGCCGCAGGCTTACTGGTTGCAAGTCAAGGTTTTTCAACACAGAAATGCAGCCTGATGGCCCGAAAATGCGCTTCAGGCATTTTAGAAACACACTCTAGGTATTATTGCATATCCAGCAGCCACAGAAAACCGCCGGCGGGCACAGTCAGGCCTTCGGCGCGCACGGAGTTGCCGGTCCACAGATCGATGAAGCTGCCGCCACCCCCAAGCTGGGCCGGCTTGGGCCATTCGGAGAAGTTGAACAGCGCCACCAGCCGCTCGCCGTCCATGTTGCGCTCAATGCCCAGCAGGGAATCGTCCACCGCAGGCAGCAGGCGAACTGCGGCGTCAGCGCTGAAGGCGGCGTGCACGGCCCGCAGCGCCTCCAGCCGCTTGACAGCCCCGAACATTCGGCCCTGGGGCGTGGCTCCATCGCTCCGCTTTTCGGCGGCGCTCCAGTCCATGTCCCCCCGGTGCAGATACCGGCTGTCCCCTGCCTTCAACGGGTCGTTGTGGTAGGTGTCGTCATTCAGCTGGGCGATCTCATCGCCGCTGTACAGCACCGGCACGCCGCTGAGGGTGAACATCAGCGCATGCAGCGCGATGTCCAGGGTCAGCGCCTGCTCCAGCGCTGCCGGATTTTCATCGGCAAGCGCCGTCTGTACGCCGCACAGCGAGGCAGTGGTGCCGCACAGCCGGGCGTCGCCCAGGCGGGGATCGTCGTTGTACAATTCGCCCCGGGCCGGGCTGCCGGGCCACTTGCCGGTCAGGTAATCGTTCAGGTACTTCTTATGGGGGATCTCCGTCTGGCCGAATTGGCCGAGGAAATCGTAGTCCAGGCCCCAGCCGATGTCGTCGTGGCAGCGCAGGTAGTTCAGGAAGGTGTACTGTCCGGGCAGGGCGAAGACCTGCTCCAGCTGGTTGCGCAGCAGCCGCACATCCCGGGTAGCCACGGTATGCCAGATGGAGGCCATGGTGGTCACGTTATACAGCAGGTGGCATTCCGGCTTATAGACGCTGCCGAAATAGGGCACCACCTTGTCCGGAGCCATGACCACCTCGCCCAGCAGCAGCGTGCCGGGACAGACGATTTCGCAGGCCATGCGCATCATCCGCACCAGCGAATGCACCTGGGGCAGGTTGCGGCAGTTTGTACCCAATGACTTCCATATATAGGGCACCGCGTCCAGCCGGATGATGTCAACGCCCTGGTTGCACAGGAACAGCATGTTGTCGGTCATGTCGTTGAACACCATGGGGTTGGCGTAGTTCAGATCCCATTGGTAGGGCCAGAAGGTGGTCATGACCACCTTGTGCATCGCCTCGCACCAGCTGAAGTTGCCCGGCGCGGTGGTGGGGAACACCTGGGGTACCGTCCGCTCATATTCGTCCGGCACGACCCAGTTGTCATAGATAAAGTAGCGGGCCATGTCGGTGGGGTCGCCCTCCCTAGCCCTGCGCGCCCATTCGTGGTCCTCGCTGGTGTGGTTCATCACGAAATCCAGGCACAGAGCGATGCCCCGGTCGTGGCAGTCACCGGCCAGGGCGGCCAGGTCCTCCATGGTGCCCAGCTCCGGCTGCACCTTCCGAAAATCGGAAACGGCATAGCCGCCGTCGCTGCGCCCCTCGGGGCTCTCCAGCAGCGGCATCAGGTGCAGGTAATTCACACCGCAATCCTGTATGTAGTCCAGCTTTTCCCGCACGCCGTTCAGCGTACCGGCGAATGCCTTGACGTACATCAGCATACCGGTCATGTCATGGCCCCGATACCAGTCGGGATTTTCCTCCCTCCGGGCATCGATATTGCGCAGCGGCTCGGACCTGTCCATCCAGGACCGGTGCAGCATTTCCACGAAGTAATCATAGGCCTGCATATCGCCGTGGTACAGCTCGCAGTACAGCCATTGCAGCTCGTCCTCGTGCCGGGCAAAGCGCGCGGCAAAGGTCGGTTCCCACTTGCTCTTGTCCATGATCCAGCACCCCCAGTGAATGTTGTTTTATGGTAACCATTCAATCAGGTAACTTCTGATTTGTCACGGAGCGACAAATCAGAAGTTGAGTGGCCAGTGGCTAGTGATTAGTGGTTAGTGAAGGAGGAAATCCTTGCGGATTTCTTTTGATTTTATAGATTGAGA